>JBEINR010000198.1:0-1994 GCA_040377995.1 Akkermansiaceae bacterium
ACATCGCCGGCGCACTCGTCACGATGCTGCGCGAAGCGAGCGGCCGCGAAGGCTCGCCCATCGAAGAAGACCGCGAACCGGAAAAACCCGCACGCGGTGGCAAGGTTTGCGACGCCCGACCATTCGAGCGCGAAGAGCGTGGATTCAAAACCGAGCGCCCGAGGCCCGGCGCAAAATTCGAACGCGGCCCGATCCCAAATGAAGCCGGCATGACCCGCATGTTTGTATCCCTCGGCAAGACCCACGGCGTGCTGCCCAAGGACATCGTCGGCATGATGTATCGCGAAGCCGGCCTACCCGATGGCAGCCTGGGCCGCATCACGCTTTTCCCGAAACATGCACTCGTCGATGTGCCGGAACAATTTGCCGATCAAGCAATCCGCAACACCCGCAATTCCAAACTCCGCGGCAAAGCCTTCCGCATGGATGTCGACCGCGGACCTGTTTGAAATTCGACGATCGGAAAAATCCTGTCTGGCGCTGATGCCCGCGCGCTTGCGGTTGACCCGTCACGCGTCAGCTCATAGTTTCCCCGTGCATCATGAATCCCACCACGACAGCCTACGGCACATGGAGCGGCGGACGCTTCATGCACTTTGGCGAGACCCTCGACGAGGACCGCTTCATCCAGTGCATCGAGACCGCTTATAATTCCGACATCCGCACCTTCGTCACCTCGGATGTTTATGGAAATGGCAAGGCCGATGAACTGCTCGGCCGCGCGCTCGCCGGCATCGACCGCTCGACTTACTCGCTGGTGGGAATGATCGGCCACGATTTTTATCAAGGTCAGCGCCAAGGCTCACGCGGCTACCCGCGCTTCACCGATCCCGAGCTCCGCGGCCACGAGGGTTATGCCGACTTTGTGCACATGGCGACCTCGAAGGAACTCGAACGCTGCGGCAGCGATCACTTCGACCTGCTGATGCTGCACAACCCCGATGAGAGCGGCTACACCAGCGAGGTGCTTTGGCAGGCGATGAAATCCGCCAAGGACCAAGGTCTCACCCGCATGCTCGGCATCGCACCCGGCCCGGCCAACGGTTTCTCACTCGACCTCGTGGGATCCTTCGAGCGTTTCGGTGAACTCATCGATTGGGCAATGCTCATTCTCAATCCGCTCGAGCCATGGCCGGTCGGCCTCACCCTTCCGGCCTGCGAAAAACATGGCGTGAAAGTGATGACCCGCGTCGTCGACCACGGCGGAGTGTTTCACGATGACCTCACCCGCGAAGGCCACATCTTCAAGCCCGGCGACCACCGCAGCTACCGCCCCGAAGGTTGGGTACAACACGGCATGCAAAAGGCCGACCGCATGCGACCGATCGCCGAAAAACACGGTCTCACGATGATCCAATTTGCCTCGATCTGGAACCTCAGCCACCCAGCGGTCGAATGCGTGATCCCGACCTTCATCCAGGAAGCCGGCGATGGCGCGCGTGCGATCGAAGATAAAATCCGCGAGTTTGCCGCGCTGCCCGACATCCGCCTCAGCGCCGAAGAAGTCGAAGCGGTGCGCATGATTGGCGACAACACCGGCTGCATGACCCTCAAGGGTGCCAGCAAACGCCACAGCACCAGCGAGCGCCCCGACGAATGGCCCATGCGCGAGGACCTGCTCGCCACCGCCGGACGCTATGGACTTGGCACCGATTGGTAATTTTTTCGCCATGCACCTCGTCGCCATCGTCGCCATGACCACCGATCGCGTGATCGGCCGCAATGGCACGCTGCCATGGCACTTGCCCGAGGACCTCGCATTTTTCAAACGCACCACCAGCGGTCACCCGATCGTGATGGGCCGCAAAACTTTCGAGTCGATCGGTCGCCCCCTGCCCAAGCGACGCAACATCGTGCTCACCCGCGATCCGAATTGGTCCGCCCCCGGCACAGAGGTGATCCACAGCCCGGAAGAAATCGCGAAACTCCCGGACATCAGCGGCACGGTCTACATCATCGGCGGCGCCGAAATCTATCAGGCCTGTCGTCCGCAC
>JBEINR010000018.1:0-8571 GCA_040377995.1 Akkermansiaceae bacterium
CGTGATATGGAGCTACAAGGTCTCAACATGACTGTCCACCTCGCGCGGAGGGCATTCTCATTCACCGATGCAGTGCTTCCAGCACGGCTTCAGGATGGGACTCTGCGACGCGCAAGAGGGCGCGGGCGGTTCCTTCGGGGCGGCGGTGGCCTTGTTCCCAGTTCTGAAGAGTGCGTGGGCTGATGCCGATGAGTGCAGCGAATCGAGTTTGACTGAGGCCAAGCTTGTTGCGCACCGCCTTTGCATCGGGCCATTGGAGGGTGGTGCTTCGGGCGGCTTTTTTCTTGCCGCGAAGAATGGCTCCGCCCTCCTTGAGGCTGGCGGCAAGTTCTTGGAATAGTGCGTCTTTCATGGGAATTCGTTTTCGATGATGGATTTGAGAATCTTGAGTTGGTCGGTTGAGAGATTTTCCTGTTCATTTTTCGGATAGGCTAAAAGCAGAAGGATGACGCTCCCTGAAACGTGCCAGTAGTAGATTATCCGCAAGCCCCCGCGCTTGCCGCGGCCCGATCCGGCCCAGCGGAGCTTGCGAAGGCCGCCGGAGCCCCGAATCAGGTCGCCGCTTTCGGGATATGCCATTAGCTGCCATTGCAAGGCGGTCAGCTCTTCGTCGGACAGGAGGTCGGCCGTCTGCCGTGTGAAGAACGAAGTTTCCTTGAAAGTGACTAGCACGCAGAAATATCCGTCAATGACGGATTAATGTCAAAGCGGAATTTTTCAGGGTGCGGTTCATTTTTTTCTTCGGCCATCTCTGCAGTGTCACATCGCAGACATTTTGTCCGAGAAAATGGATGGAAGATTTTCACCACTGATTGCGCTGATTTCACAGATGGAGAAAAGAATTTCTAAGGACTCCAATCCGCTTTCTCCCAATCAGTAAATCAGCGAAATCAGTGGTTCACATTTCTTGTTTCACCTTCAAAACAACTTCGGGATATAGAGCCATCCGAGGATCGTGATGAGTGCGATGCCGGCGAGGTTGAGCAGGATGCCGGCGCGGATCATTTGTGGCATGCGGATGAGGCCGGTGCTGAAGACGATGGCGTTGGGTGGGGTGCCGACCGGCATGATGTAGGCGCTGCTGGCGCTGAGCGCGCAGACGACCACGAGCACTTGCGGGTTCATGCCGAGGGCTGGGGCCATGGCGGCGAGGACAGGGGTCATGGTCGCGACTTGCGCGGTGTTGGAGGTGAATTCCGAGAGAAAGACCGTGAGTGTCACGACGGTTGCGAGCATCAGGAATGGTGGCAGGAGTCCGAGCCCGCGAGTTGAATGACCGATGAATTGTGATACGCCATTGGCCTCGACGGCGGAGGCGAGGCTGAGTCCGCCGCCAAAGAGAATGAGCACGCCCCATGGCAAATTGGCGGCGGTTTGCCAGTCCATCGCGCGGTTGCCATCGCGGTCGGCGGGCAGCAGGAAAAGCGCGATCGCCGCGAGCACGGCCACGCCGCTGTCGGTGAGGCCTTTGAGCGGGTGCATTCCGGCGAAGGAAATTTCGCGCAACAGGCCGCCGAAAATCCACAGCATGGCGGTGCATGCAAAGACCGCGAGGGTCACCTTTTCGCCGCGTGAGAGCGGTCCGAGTTTTTGGTATTCCTCTGCGAGCATCTTGCGACCGCCGGGGATTTCTTCGAGTGGCGCGGGAAAGATCACGCGGGTGATGAGCCACCATGCGATTGGCAAAAAGATGATGGTAAAGGGCAGGCCAATCATCAGCCATTTCACGAAGGTGACATCATGATGGTAGGTTTGCTCGATGAAGCGTGCGGCGATGCCATTGGGTGCCGAGCCGATGAGGGTGGCGATGCCGCCGATCGACGCGGCGTAGGCGATGCCGAGAAGCAGGCCGGTGGCGTAATTTCGCTCGGTCTGGTTGAAAGCCGTCATGTCGCCGTTTTCGCCAAGCCCGCTGCCGTTTCGTGTGCTCAGCACAAGGTTGATGACGCTGATTGCGATGGGCACCATGATTGCCGCGCAGGCGGTATTGGAGATCCACATGCTGAGGAATGTTGTGGCAGTCATCAGGCCAGCGCTCATTGCCGCGGGCTTTGCGCCGGTGAGGCGTAGCGTGAAGAATGCCAATCGGCGGTCGAGGCTCCAGCGTTGGATGGCAAGCCCAAGCACGAAGCCGCCCATGAAAAGATAGATCACATCCGAGGCGTAAGGCTTTGTCGCATCGGCGATCGAGCTGATGCCAAATAATGGAAACAAGGCGATCGGCAGCAGTGCGGTGACTTCGACATCGACGGCCTCGGTCATCCACCACGCCGCCATCCAGAGCATCATCGCCAGCGTTGCGCGGCCCTGATGGGTGAACTCGATCATGCTTCCCGCATCGGCCGCGTAGCGATCGGGCAACAGCCAGTAACAACCGAGCGCGAGTAGCGGCCCCGCGATGAGTCCTGCGCGGCGGATCCAAAGCGCGGCGTTGAGCGGAGATTCGTTCATGTTCGTGCGGATGGAAAAATGACCGTGATTTCCGCTATCACGCTAGGGCGGATTGTTGGAATCGTCCCTGTGAAAATCGCGTTGATCGGCGGCGCTTCAGTTGCCGCGCAGCAGGGTCGTTTTGTGATGCCAGACTTCGTAGTCGCGGTTTTGGTATTCGTAGACTGTCGACTGCGAGTTGCTTTGTGAGCTGCTGTAATCGTTGTTGCTGTTGGAATAGCTCGAGTAGTCGCTGGAATAATGTCCGGCGATCGGGACTGCGACGCGTTCGGTTTGGACGCCGCCGTAGACGCTGGAGTAGACCGCGACATCGGCATCCTTTTCAATCGCCAGCAGTCGGGCGTTTTGGGCGTCGATGTTGTAGCGTGCGGTGGTATCGCCGTAGCCGATGACGCGGAATCCACGGCGGCTGTAATTGTCGACCGCCGCGTTGTGGGAGGGCATTGAGGTCTCGATGAGGCTTGGGTTGGGATTTGGTGCTTCGCGTTTTGGCACGCCCGGCGCGGAGCGGTAGCCATAGAAGAGCGGGTTCATCGAGCACGAGGGAAGCGCGAGGGCGATGAGCGGAAGGGCGAGCAGTTTGAGGGTGTGTTTCATGGGTCGGTTATCGACCACCCCTAATGTATAGGGTTGGAAACACCAAACAAATTTCGCCGATGGCGATTCAGCCCGCGGTCACGAATTTCGGATCGAAGAATGTGAGCGCGCGGATTTTGCCGTCGGCGTCCTGATAGAGCACGACCACATGATTGCCGGGTTCGTCGGGGGAAACGGTGGTGATGATTTCGCCGCCAACCTTCACCATCGCCTCGTTGCGCGTGCTGCCGAGGTCGATGGCGGCGGTGGTGAGACGCTTCACGTGGACTGTCGTGATGTCCTTTTTTCCGGGGATTACTGCGTCGACCTTCACTTCGTCGAGATCGCAAACTGACAGCAGCGTCATGCGGAATCCGCGTTCGGGATCGCTTTGTTTGAGCCGTAAAATTTTGGTCATCCAGCGCGGTGGAGCATCGTCATCGGTCGCTGGGATTTTTTCCGCAAAGCCGATGAGGCTAAGGGTTTCGCCCGACTTGAGATCGATTTTCGTCGTGCCGCTTTCCACGCCATTTTTTTGGAGCGTGACCGTGTGGGGTCCGGCTGCGAGTCCGATTCCGCCGCTGCGTTGGCCGAGTTGATAACCCCTTGGAAAAAGGTCCTCGCCATCGATGAGGACTCGGGTCGTGCCGTTGCCTGGGGCGATCGCATTGATGATGCGGACGAAGCCAACCTCGGGTGAACCTTCTTTGCCGATGGCGGATAACATGCTCGAAAACATGCAAAGTGTGGCGGCGAAGATTTTAGAAATCGTTTTCATGCAGAATTTTGACTTTGGATTTTTTCGGGTCGATTGAGCCATCGGGCTTGCGCGGGCCGGGGTCGGCGAAGACCGTGAAGCTGCGGCGGACTTCGGCGAGCACCTCGGGGCTATCGGTGATCGTGTTGCTCGGGCTGATCGCTTGGGCGACGACCCAAATGCGGAAGTTGCGCGAGCGGGTGGTGGCCGATTCGTAAATGCGGGCGAAGCATTCTTCTGATGCTGAATCACTGAGGTGGACCTTGTTGCCGTTGGGCAGGAGCTCTTTGTTGCCGAACACCGGTTTGCCATCGCTGCCGCGCGCGTTGGCGATTTCGGATGGCGATGCGAAGGGTTTGTTTTTTCTCGCGAGCAGGATCGCATCGGCGATTTGGTTGGCGTGATTGTTGATTTCCTGAGGCGTCAGTTTCAGCGGGCTTACCGGTGGTGCCATGAGGTTGGGTGTGCCGTGAGATTCCGATGTTCGCGTCGAAAGCTTCGGGTCCATGGTCATTGCGCCGACTGCGAGGGCTCGCAGGACATCGCGCGTGGCGGTATTGAGGTTCACATTTCCGGCGACGAGCGTGGTGGGGCCTTCGCGTTTGGCTGCGTTGTCGGAAGTGGAAATGCCAGTATGGAAAAGGTCGAGCAGGCGATGGGTGTCCATGCCGGGTGTGGAAGCGAAGCGCGGATGATCGGCGCGGCCGATGCGCAGCGTGTTGCCGCCGCCGTAATCACCACTTGATTCGCTGGTGTTTTCCACATCGCCCCACGGCAAATTCGCCGCTGCGGGCATTGAGGTTTTCCACATGAGCGGATCGTAAATGCGGCCGAGCTCGGTGACGCTGTAGAACCTGCCGAGGTTTGAAATTCGCATCGGCGCTTCCGCAGCATCAGGGTTGCGAAGGACCGATGTGGCATTTGGAAAAAAGCGCGCGTCATCCGGATGGATGCGTTCGTCGGTGGTGTAAAAGCTGTTGTTGTCGTAGCTCGAATTGTGTCCGCCATCGGGCCACTCCGATGGCATCACACGCCCGTGCACTTTGGGTTTTTCGGCGCTGTCCTTGTTGTAGGCCGTGCCCCAACGGACATTGCGGCGGTTCGGGCTGTAGTTGTCCGGGTAGGTGTTGGCGTCTTGCGGGGCTTGATTGTAAAACGCCATGCGTGGGTCGCCCATGTTGTTGCAGTAGATGCCACCGCGGGTATGCGAGTGTGAGGGAATGGTGGTGCGCACGCGTTGGCGCGGTTGCGTTGCGGTGTCTTTTGGAAAGTGAAGGCTGCAATTGTTGCGGTGAAGTCCGCCGCGTGACTGGTCGATGATTTTGCCATTCCACTTCAAGCGGTATCCGGCGCCCGATGTGCCAAAGGTTTCGCCTTCCAGCACGAGTGGGCTGGGAATGAAAACCGAGGACGGGCCGGCGTCGATTTTGTAAGTGATCGTGCCGCAGGTGATCACGCGGTATTCGTTGGGCTTAAGCGCGACGGCGATCGGTGGAAACCAGCGGCGGCCACCGCTTTGGGCGAGCGCGGGTGTGGCGTTGCTGAGATCGGCGAGTGAAACTTCCGGGTTTGCGCCGAGCGGGAATTTGTATGCGGTTTCATAAGAAACCTCCGCGTTGCCGCTGACCGCTTGATTGCTCATGTTCCAAAGTTCGACATAGGTCGATACCGACAGGACTAGGTACTTGCGGCCATTTTCCGTGAGCGCATTTTCCCAGCGGAATCGCATCAGAAATTCGCTGACGAGCGGGCATGCATCGAGTCCGCGGTAGCGGCTGGCAGACACCGATGGGATACTGTCGGCATCGGCGTAGTCGATGGCGTTGGCGGCAAGCGTGCGCAGGTAGTCATCGGGGAATCCGCCTTTGCGTTGATCGAATTCGGGCAATGATTTTTTGATGTGCTCGGCCATTTCATCGATGGCCGTGTTGGCGTCTTTGGCGAGCATTTTGTTGAGATTGATTTTTGGTGTTCCGGCGGCGGCTGCATCGATGCCTTTGGCAAAAGGAATGATCGGTTGCTCTTCGTAGGAGCGGAGATCCGCGCTAAGGCATTCTTCGACTGCGCGCGCGGCGGGATCGATTTGACGACCATCGGCGCCGCGTTGGATCGGTGTTGGAATATCGGCGGCGGCGAGGCAGGAATCGGGCGTGATGAGAATCGCGCGGTTTTTCAGGATCGACTTCGCGATGTTGCCTTGTGCGTCTTCGGTCGTGTTTGGGTCGATCGCATAGAGCGCGATTTGATTAAGCGGCGCTTGATCATCCGAGAGTGCTTGCGGGTTGAGGCCGGGTGCGGGAAATGGCCATGCGGCGCGTTGGTGTGATTCCGCGGGGCCGTGGATGTTGCCGGCGGTGCCCGCGTCGATTTTTCCCTGAAGGTCCTCGCCCCAGTAAGCGTAGCGTGCGATCGGCCGGTTTTTCTCATCTTTAAGGTAGAGCCAAGCGGCGCGGGCCTTGTCGAGGTAGGGAAGGGTGGTGAAATCGATGCGTTGATCTTTGTTGGTGGTGACCAGTGATTCGATTGCAGGCGCGGCGAGAGCTGTTTCTTCCGGCATGCTGTTGGTGCTGAAGAGTGGGATGTAGCGATAATCATAGCCATTCGCTGTGGCTTTGCCGCGTGCGAGGAAAAGGTGTGGCGCGGGTTCGCGATCGGGAGTGATCGGATCGACAAGGCTGGATTGCAAAATGATGAAATCGTCGTTGCTTGCCTCTTTGCCAAAGATGCCGCGCAGCTCTTCAAGGCCAGCGCGTGCGGCGAGTTCCGCGCGTTGTTGGTCGACGGACGCGCGCGATGTGCCGCGTTCGATGCCGCTGATCGCGAGACTGCCTATTGCAGCGATCAGCAATGCGGCGGCTACCACCAGCACGACGACCAGCGTGAAGCCCGAAGCATGCGTGCGAGGCTTTAATTTTTCAGGGCGATTCATGATGGCCGAAGCGAATGAGCATTTCGTGAATTTCCAGATTCGGGTGCGTTGCCGCATTCTCCGGCTTACCGAGAAACTTGCTGTTGGCACCCGTGCCGGCCCAGTCATCGCTGGATTTGAGTTTTGCGCAGAGACTTTGGCTTACGATCACGAGGCGCAGTGCAAGGGCCTCGGGTGCGGTGCTTGTGTTGGTCGCGTTGGAGCTCCAATCGATCCAATGACCTTCATCGTCTCTCATTTTTGGTTTCACTTCGAATGAAACCACACCGAAGCCGATCGGTTCATCGCGTTCGGGTTGTTTTTCAAACAGCGAGCCGGTCGATCGATTTTTGAGTGCGGCGTAGGTATCGGCGCTTTCGCGCATGCCCCGCATGAGGCAGCGTACGGTTTGATCGCCGAGTTGAAGATCGGCGAGGTAGTAATTCACCGCGCAGAGGTCGCCGATGCGCCCTTGCTCGGATTGCGCCTGCGGGGCTTGAAGTGAGAGAAAGCCGAGGCGGTGCGATGGGCGTGATGATGGCGGAGTTTCGATGATTTGCGATGGATGGAATTTCGCTGTCGCGAGATCCGAGTCCAGTTGGCTGATGATCGCGCGTGCTTCGCGTGCGTTGGCGATGTTGCTGCTGATCTTTTGGTATCCATCGCCTGAGTTTCCGAGCATTGATGCGGCGAGCAGAAGCACAATCGATCCGACGCCCATCGAGCAGCTCAGCTCTACCAACGAAAAACCACGGTGTGATGGTGGCGGCGGTTTCATGGGATGCGCGAGTGGAAGTCAAGCGTCCTGCGTTTGCCGGCAGGCGAGGTGGCCGGGTATTCGAGCGTGATGCGAAGATTTAGCATGCCGTCATTTTCCTCAGGCTTACTGGCGCTGATTTTTGCGAGATGGCTGATCGATTTACCCTCGAGGTTTTTGATTCCGCTGTCGTATTGGGCGATGGTGATTTTACCGACGGTCGATCCTTCGCTGGAAAATGCGAGCGCCCAGATTTCGTTTTCCGGGGGAAATGTCTGACCGGTTTCGGTGGAGGTGAAGTACTGCGGTTTGCCGGTTCTCGAGTTTTCAATTTCTTGGAGGCAGGCGGGAATGATCCATGCGCTGCGATTTTCCGCATCAGCCGACGCGCCGCTTTTTCAGGCCTCCGCCATGCTACCTAAGACCATTGGCACGGCCAGCGCGAGCACGCCCATTGCAATGCTCGACTCGACCAGTGTTGAGCCGGAGCGGCGGGAAATTTTTGCCGATGCGATTTTCATTCTTCGATGCGGTAGGGTCGTGCCGTGACGCGGCCGACCTTGATTTTTTGTTCGCTGACTGCGCCGTTTTTTCCCTTCTGGCGTGGGATGGCTTTGCCGTCGCGGTAGCTGCCTGCGGCTACGCGCATCAGGACGGGATTTGAGCTGGCGGGAAGGATGATCCCGCCGCGTGGGTTGAAAGCGATGGCATGAACTTTTGCGCTGCGCGGTTTGGATTCGCTGCCGTATTGGAGTGCGATCTCCGGTGCGTCGAGCGGGTTGTCGAGACCATCGAGACTGCCGCCGCTGATCGTGAGGCCGGCTTCGAGCGCGCGCCAGCGGCCCTTTTGAATCGCATTGCTGATTTCTCCATCGAAGGGATCCGGCCATGAATCGACTTTGAAAATTCCGAGGCGGCAGCGTTCGTCGGTGTTGGCGATGTCACCGGGCTCGGCGATGGCGAGTATCACATGTCGGCGCGAAGTGATCGCCGTGTTGCGAGCCTGTTCGATGAGGCTGGTGAGAAGTTCCGTGCCGGCCTTGCGGGTTTGGATTTCGGTGTGGCCGAGCAGTTGTGCGCCTGCGGTGGCGAGCGTGAGAAGGATCGCGATCACCACGGATA
>JBEINR010000085.1:0-3966 GCA_040377995.1 Akkermansiaceae bacterium
ACTCGGTGTAGTGCTTGTCGTAGTTCCACGATGCCGAGTATCCAGCGCTGAGCGGGTAGTATTCGATGGGCGAGGAGATCGTGTCTTTTCCGATGATGATGTCCTCTTCGAGGTTTTTGTAATCGATACCGATGTTGGCGGTTTGGAAAAATTTCTCTTTCGTTGGCAGATCAAACATCGCACGCAGTCCTACGATTTCGCCGGGTGCGCCGACCGTGGCGCCGCCAACCGTGTTGATCTTGCTGTTCTGTTTTGTGCCGGTAAGCATCAGGCTCGTTTTCTCCGCCACGCGAGCCATGTAGAATGCCGAGTAGATGAGCGCATCGTCGGGGTTTTCCGGAGCGACTTGGAAGTTGCCGCCGATGACATGACCTTTTTGGAAGAGGTTGCCGTATGTGAGGGCACCGTTCACACGCAGCTCGGTGGTGTCGGCGCTGTAGCGGTTGTTGAGTTCGAGGGATCCGTGGAGTGGCAGCTTGTCCTCGACGGTGAGGTCGATATCGACGGTGCCAGGTTCCATCCCGGGGCGGAGTTCGGGCGTGACGCGGCGGTCGGCAAGGCGATTGACCGCAATAATTTCCTTGGTGAACTGGTTAAGATCGGGCGTTTTGCCTTCGGCAACCGAGGGCACGGCTTTGCGGATTTCGCTGGGCAGGAACCAGCGTGCGCCTTTGACGCGAAGGCGTGCGACGGCGCCTTGAGAGACCTCGAGGCGGATGATGCCGCGGCGCGGATCTTGCTGCGGGATGGAAACGGAGACCGTCTGATAGCCCTTTTGGTGATGGGCTTTTTCGAGCGACTGGCGGGCTTGTTCGACATCGTCGGGAGTGCGGCCCGGGCCGAGGTAGGGGTAGACCGCTTCTTCGATTTCGAGCTTTGTGAGTTTCTTTGCGCCCTCGACTTTGTACTGGCGGATGTAGAACGAAATGACTTCTGCCAATGATTGGGATGTCGTGCCGAGCAGTGCGACGAGTGATAGCCCGCATGCCACCGTGAACTTCGCAGATGAAGTCCGGAACCTTTGTTGGATGGAGAGGTGGCGAGGTGGCATCGACGAGTCGGCTGAAAGCGGCCGACATATTGTGACGGGTGGACCAATCCTCAAGGGGTCCAATGTGACGATCCTGTCACACAATCACGCGCTGAATTCAGCGAGCCCGTTTCTCTGCCTTCAGCATGCCGCATCCCGCGGCGACATCGATGCCGCGGCGTTGGCGGAAGGTGCAGGGAAATCCTGCATTGCGGAGGATTTTTTGAAACTGCACGCCGGAGGGGCTTGCGGTGCCGGAGAATCCGCCGGTGGGATTGAGCGGGATGAGATTGATGTGGGCATCGATGCCTTTGAGGAGATCGGCGAGTCGAGTTGCCGTTTCGGGCGAATCATTTTTGCCGGCGATGAGGGTCCACTCGAAGAAGATGCGTTTGCCGGTGGTGCTGCCGTAGTGGCGGCAGGTGTCGATGAGTGATTCCAGGTTCCAGCGTTTGCTGGCGGGCACGAGTGCGGCGCGCTCGTCTTCGGTCGATCCGTGAAGACTGACGGCGAGGCGGTAGGGCCAATTTTCCGAGGCCATGCGCAAAATGCCTGGCACGACACCTACTGTGCTGATGGCGATTTTCGACGGGCCAATGCTGATGCCGCGGACATCGGAGATCGTGGCGAGCGCGTGATGGACCGCATCGATGTTGTGAAGCGGTTCGCCCATGCCCATCATCACCAGATTGCGAAGACGGGCTTTGGGGTTTATTTCGTGCAGCACGCGTTTCGCGTGGAGGACTTGGGCGATGATTTCTCCGGGGCGGAGGTGCCGCACGAAGCCCATTTGTCCGGTTGCGCAGAACACGCAGCCCATTGCGCAGCCGGCTTGGGTGCTGACGCAAACCGTGTGGCGCGCGTCGTAACCCATGAGCACCGTTTCGATGACCTGACCATCGTTGAGGCGCAGAAGAAATTTGCGCGTGAGGCCATCGCTGCTGAGGATTTCGCGATCGAGCGCGGGTTGATCGAGGGAAAACTTTTTGCCTTCGCCGACTGATTCATGGATCCAGCGCGCGAGTGGTGGGAGGAAGTCGTGCTGGTGGAGGTCGGTGACTCCGTGGCGGTAGATCGCACGCCAGAGGGATTTGGCGTGTTGCTTTGAGACGCCTGCGTTGGAGAGTTCGTTTTCGATTTCGGAAAACGAAAGGTCGTGCAGCGAGCGGGGTGTGGCGGCTGACATGCAAATGGTGATTGGCGCTCAGTAGTAAGGTTTGAGCATCCAGTAGCAGACGGGACCGGTGACGGCGACATAGAGCCAGAGCGGAAACACCCAGCGGGCGAGCTTGCGGTGTTTGTCGAACTGATTGGTCCAAGCGGCGATGAAGGTGAAGAGGATGAAGGGCAGGCTCACTGCGGCGGCGATGATGTGGGTGATGAGCAGGATGAAATAAACCGTGCGAATCGTGCCCGTGCCGCCGAAGCGTGTGGGATCGGTTGTGATGTGATAGACCACATAGGAAAGCAGGAAGATCACCGAGAGGATCACTGCTCGGAGGATCAGCGCGCGGTGGAGCGAAATTTTGCCGAGCTTGATTGCGACGAGAGAGGCCACCAAAAGAATCGAGACCAGCGTGTTGAGCAGCGCGTGGAAGGGTGGCAGCAGGTCGGTCGAGATGCCGAAGGGCATGGGCAGGCGGAGTTCGCGCATGCCGACCACGAGGATCATGACGATCGCCGAGAAGATCCAGGCGAAGATGCCGAGTTTTTTGGCGAGTTCCGTTTGCGGTTGGCGTTGCAGCCACTGGGTGCGTTCGTCGTTCATGGGGTGCTAGGCTTCTTGTTCAGTTCCGCGCGGATGCGGTTGAAGAGGTCTTCTTTGACGCGGTCGTAAAGTTGCGGGTCGCGCTGGCGTGCTTCATCGGATCGGGCATCGGCGAGCGGCCATTTGCCGATGACATTGAATTCGCGGTCGACGAGGATGAATCCGAGGTCGTGGGCATAACGGCCGTTCGCCTCGATGTCGGCCGGGTCGCTGCGTTCGCGAATGCCGAAAAATTTCAAAGTTTGTTCGAGGTAGGCGTGGGTTGCCTTCGCGTCGCCGGCATTGAGGAACCACCAGTTTTTCGTATCGGCGCCGAGTGCGCTGGCGTAGTCGGCGAGCTTTTCGCGGGTGTCATGATCAGGGTCGACTGAGATGCAGGTGATGTGGAAATCCGGGTGCGAGCGGAACTCATCGTAAATTTTGCGAAGCTCCTCGCCATTGCGGACCGCGCAGTGCGGGCACACTGCGAAAAATTCCGCAGCGATCCAGACTTTGCCTTTCAGGTCGGATAGTTTGACCGAGTCGCCCGCTTGATTGATCGCCGCGAGGTCGCTGCCGATCGGGAACCATGAGGGGGTGCTTTCTTTGCCGGCGTTGACGATCGTGTTGATGTCGGGATCGGGCATTCGCGAGCGGATGAAAAACGCGAGGGCGAGGATGGCAATTGAAACGATTGCGACGCCGGTGTAGAAGAGCGTGATGGTAGTTTTTCGTGTCATGAGGGTCCGGTGGTTTCGGTGAGCAAGGTTTGGATCGTTTGCTGCAAGACGGCTTCGAGCTCTTCTTCGTTGCTGCGTGAGGAGCCTGATTTCAGGCCCTTCGCGTCCCATGAGGCGGCTTGCTCGAAATCGAAGGGCAGCACGGCTGGGGTGCCGCCGTTTTTGCGAGGGATCACGGCGCGGCGAAGGTGGCCGCCGCGATCGATGAGGACGATCGAGGAATCATGGATCCACCGGTCGTTGTCGAGATGGGGAAACAGCGAGCCTTTGAGTTCGCTTTTCACGAAGCGGTGAAGCGTTTTGGGTTCGTTGGTGCCGACCCACCATTGGGGAAGTTGCATGCCATTTTCGTTGGCATAATTCGCGAGTGTGGATGTTGCCTGCTCGGCAGGGATCGGATCGAGGACGAGCGTGACGAGATGGAAGTCCTGCCGATCGGAAAATTTTTC
>JBEINR010000223.1:0-1565 GCA_040377995.1 Akkermansiaceae bacterium
CCAACTCAAAACACAGGCCGGTGATCGAAGTCATTTATCAAAAAGGCCTCTACCTGCCGGAGCTCGATCTCTGGCTCGATCCACGCTCCCCAAAGCCCCGCGCATTCATCTCCCACGCGCACTCCGACCATGTCGCGCGCCACAGCTCGACGATCTGCTCAGGGGTCACCGCACGACTGTTGCGCGATCGCTTCCGCATCTCTGCCGACCGAGTCGAACCCCAGCCGTTTCACTCATCATTCACCGAAAAAAATTTCCGCATCACGCTGCTCCCCGCCGGCCACATCGCCGGCTCGGCCATGATCCACATCACGCGCCTCTCAGATCAGGCCAGCCTGCTCTATACCGGCGATTTCAAAAACCGCCCGAGCCGCACCGCCGAGCCCATCGCATTCGCACAAGCCGACACGCTCATCATGGAAACCACCTTCGGCCTACCACGCCACCGGTTTCCTGAAACTTCCGAAGTGGAAAATGAAATCCTCAGATTCGTCCGCGAAAGTTTCGCCCAAAACAAAACTCCGGTGCTCCTCGGTTACTCGCTCGGCAAATCCCAGGAAGCGCTCGCGCTGTTGCACGAACACGACATTCCCACACTGCTTCATCCGGCCGCCGCCAGCATGACCCGATCCTGCATCGCTGCCGGAACCCCGCAGTTGCCCGAGCCGCTCGAGTTCGACGGACACGCGCCCGAAGGACATGTCATCATCGCGCCACCGCATGTGATGCGCTCCAAAAAACTCCTCGGTCTCAAAGCCAAACGCACCGCGATGCTCAGCGGCTGGGCACTGCAAACCGGCGCGAAATTTCGCTACGGCGTCGATCAAGTCATCCCCTTTTCGGATCACGCCGACCACCCCGGTCTCATGCACTGCGTCGAATCCGTACGCCCCAAACGCGTCATCACCATCCACGGCTACACCCGTGAGTTCGCCGCCGAACTTCGCGCACTGGGCATCGAAGCATGGTCCGCCAACGGCAACGACCAACTGGAATTTCATTTCAACCGAAAATCATAAATCCCCAAACCAATGCGCCTCACATTCAAACTCACCACCTGCATCCCGCTTATCACCGTGCTCATCACTTCATGCGCGACGGATACACCCTCGTCTTCCGGCCGCGACTACTGGGGCCACCGCCCCGGACCGAAAAATTTCAAAACCGTCATCATCGATGCCGGCCACGGCGGCAAGGACTCGGGCGCCATCAGCCCCCATACCTGCCAAAAGGAAAAGGATCTCACCCTCGACATGGCCAAACGCATCAAGGCCGAACTCGGCGGATTCAAAACCATCCTGCTGCGCGATCACGACCACTTCATCGAACTCGATGATCGCGTCGCGCTCGCCAACAAGCGCGGCGATGCGATCCTCATCAGCGTCCATTTCAACAGCGGACCCTCCCATGTGCGCGGACCCGAAACCTATTTCTGGCGAGTCGACAGCCACGGCCTCGCCACCCGCTTGCAAAGCGCCATGATCGCCGCCAGCCCCGCCGAGGAAAACAACCGGGGCCTGGTCCGCCGCCGCCTGCGCCTCACCCGCAACCCGGAAATCCCCTGC
>JBEINR010000215.1:0-1735 GCA_040377995.1 Akkermansiaceae bacterium
CCTCTGGCGGACGACCCCGACCGCTGGCGGCAATACATCAATGACTCGCTGATCGAAACCACCCTCTCCCGCGACATCTTGCTGCTCACTCGAGTGGACAAGTCGGCCCTGCTCCGGCGTTTGTTCCAACTCGCTTGTGCCTATTCCGGCCAGATCCTCGCCTATCAGAAAATGCTTGGTCAGCTCGTGGATGCCGGCAACACCGTCACCCTCGCCCATTATCTCCAACTCCTCGGAGGCGCGGGCATGGCCGCTGGATTGCACAAGTTTTCCGGAAACCAAATTCGCCAACGCGCCTCCAGTCCAAAGCTCCAAGTCCTCAACACCGCCCTCATGACAGCCCAATCGGGTCGCAGCCCCGATGCATGGCGCACGGACGGCGATGCGTGGGGACGCCTGATCGAATCCGCCGTCGGCGCTCATCTCGTCAACACCGCCATCGGCACCGGAATCTCCGTCACCTACTGGCGCGAGCGAAACCTCGAAGTTGATTTTGTTCTCCAGCGCGGCGACTCACTCGTCGCCATCGAAGTCAAAAGCGGCGGCCGCAAACAAACCCTCCCCGGCATCGCCGCCTTTGACAAAACCCACCATCCCACCAGCAAGCTCTTGGTCGGCGGCCAAGGCATCCCCATCGGCGAATTTCTCCAGGCGCCGGCATCTCAGTGGCTTGCCTAAAAACGCCAGGACAGGTCCGCCTACTTATCCCCCCATCGCGCCAATTCCGGCTTGGAGGGCGGTTGATTCATCGTCATGCTGGGCGGCGTGAAATCCTGTTCGTCACTTGGCATTGGTTTGGCCGGATTCGGAACTGTCGGTTCCGGCGTGTGGAATGTGCTTGAGCGCAATGGTGAGCTGATCACCGGCCGCACCGGTGGTGGCGTGCGTTTGCACATTGCTAAGATCCTCGTGCGCAACACTGCGAAGGCGCGCGCGACCACTGGCGAGGTGCCGGCGGAAATGTTTACCACCGACTGGCGCAAGCTGGTGGAGGATCCGGCGGTGGACATCGTCGTCGAGCTGATCGGCGGCACGACCGATGCGTTTGAAATTGTCGCCGCCGCGCTGCGCGCAAAAAAACCGGTGGTCACCGGCAACAAGGCCCTGCTCGCCGAGCGCGGCATCGAGTTGTTTGCCTTGTCCAAGGAACACGACACGCCGATCCATTTTGAGGCGGCCGTTGCCGGCGGCATTCCGATCATCCGCACGGTGCAGGATTCGTTCATCGGCAACCGCATCCTTTCGTTTTCGGGCATCATCAACGGCACCTCGAATTACATTCTCGGGCGCATGACCGATGCCGGCCTCACCTTTGAGGCGGCGCTCGCCGAGGCCCAGGCGCTTGGTTATGCCGAGGCCGATCCGGCGCTTGATGTGAATGGCTGGGACGCGGCGCACAAAGCGATTTTGCTGGCGACACTGGCCTATGGATTTCCGATCGATCCCGCAGCGATCCATGTCTCGGGCATCGAGCAGGTGCGCCCCAACGACATTCATTTCGCCACCAGCCTCGGCTATGTGGTCAAGCTGCTGGCGTTCATCCGCGAGCATCCGAATGGTGAGGTCGAGCTGCGCGTGCAGCCGTCGTTTCTCGCCAAGTCGCACATTCTCGCATCCGTCCACGGCGTCTTCAACGCAGTGGCCGTGCATGGCGACACTGCGGGCGAGTCGTTGTTCTACGGCCGTGGCGCGGGTCAGGATCCAACCGCATCATCGGTGGTGGCCGACCTCGTCG
>JBEINR010000118.1:0-3149 GCA_040377995.1 Akkermansiaceae bacterium
AAGGTCGCGGGCGTCGAGGTTTCCGAAACCTCATGCCAATGGGCGCGCAACAACGCCGCGGCCAACGGCATCGGCAATGCCAACTTCATGACTGCGTCGGCCGAAGCGATCTTCGGGGAAATCGATTTCCCTAAGGACGAAACCGCAGTCGTCATCGACCCGCCACGCAAAGGCTGCACGCCGGAGTTTCTCGAACAACTCATCGCCTTCCACCCATCGCGCATTGTCTATGTGTCCTGCGATCCTGCGACGCAGATTCGCGACCTGAAGCAACTTTCGGAGGGCGGCTATCGCTTGCTCGAAGTGCAACCCTTTGACCTCTTCCCGCACACCCGTCATCTCGAATGTGTGATGACGCTGGTGCGAGATTAGGCGTTTTTTTCCAACCACATGGCCGCCGAATTTCCCGCGCGCGTGCCGGTCGCAAAGCACCCCTGCATGAGGTAACCGCCGGTCGGCGCTTCCCAATCGATCATTTCCCCCGCAACAAAACACCCGGGAAAACGCCGCAGCATCAGGTCTGGATCGAGCTCGCTCCAAGCCACGCCACCCGCCGATGAAATCGCTTCATCCAAAGGGCGCGGGCCACTGAGCGGGATCACACAATGCTTCACCTCATCGGCCAACGATGCAACATCATGCCATTTCTTGCGGGCCAGAATCGCATGCGCCGCATCGGAAAGTTTCCATCGAATGCGCGCCGCATCCAAAACATCGCGCTTCACGGATTCCATTTTTGCCAAGAGTCGCTCGCGCGTGAATGTCGGTTTGAAATCAATCGCGATCTCCGGATGTTTCATCGCACGCAGCACAGCGCCGAGTTGATAAATCGCACCACCCTCAAGCCCGTATCTAGAAACAAGCAACTCACCCACCGCTTGCTGATCACCGGCGCTGACAACAATGTTCTTGAGCGGCTTGCCCTCTGCCACGGCAAGCGTCTCCGCCGACCATTCATGCTCCCAGCCACAATTCGCCGGAGCCAGAGGCCGACATTCGATCCTGCACGCTGCGAAGCAATCGACCCATGATCCATCGGATCCCGTGCGCGACCACGAACCACCGCCCATGGCAAAAACAACCGCTGGCGCGTGCACCTTTACCCCATTTGAAAATGAAAGTTCATGCGGCCGCCCGGGCTTGAACCCGACAAGGCGATGCCGCGTCTCAATTTGAACACCCAACTCGCGCAACCGTGTGATCCATCGCCTCAACAAAGGCGCGGCTTTCATCTCCTTCGGGTAAACTCTGCCGCTGCTTGCCTGAAAGGTTTCGATGCCAAGCACCCCCGCCCATTCACGAAGAGAGCTCGGGTTGAATTCATCCAACAGGTTTTCCCAAAACACCCGATCACCGCCGCCATAACGCGTCACGAATGTTTCCATGCCTTCGCCATGCGTGAGATTCAAGCCGCCCTTGCCCGCAACCAAAAACTTGCGACCCAGCGATGGCATCGCATCGAAAATTGTGACCGGCATCCCACGCATCGCGGCAATTTCCGCCGCGCGGAGCCCTGCCGGCCCCCCGCCAATCACGGCCACTTGCAGAGACTTCTGTGATGACACCTTTTTGATGCGCCGACACTATTCGCTGCGTCCATGCAGTCAATTCAACGATGCGCGCGGATTGACACCATGACCTCTGCGCCTCAGTTTCCCTAGGAAGCGCCATGCGCACGCATAAATCATGATTTTCAAAAGCCTCTGCCGCCACGCCGGAATCGGTGCCAACTCGTACCTTCTGGAAACATCGAGCTCCCGCCTCGTGCTCGATGCCGGCATGCACCCGAAGCACGAAGCGCTAGAGGCAATCCCACACTACGACTTTATCGAGGAGGACAGCGTCGATGGAATCGTCATTACCCACTCGCACCTCGACCATGTCGGCACCCTGCCAGTTTTCCTCGAACAACAACAACGCGCGCGGGTCTACCTCACGCCCGAGACCGCCGAGCTGGCATCGGCCATGCTTCACAACTCGGTCAATGTGATGCAATCGAAACGCATCGAACTCGGCATCACCGAATACCCGCTCTTCGACCATCGCGACATCGATCGCATCACCGATTCGTTCGAGCACCGCGGCATCGAGCGACCCTTCGACCTCGATCCCGACGGCACCGTTCGCGCGACCTTTCATGATGCGGGACACATCCTCGGATCGGTCGGCGTCACGATCGAATGCGAAGGCAAACGACTGATGTACACCGGCGATGTGAACTTCGAACACAGCACTTTGCAAAAAGGCGCGCTTTTTCCGGAAAATCCGGTCGATGCGCTGATCGTCGAAACCACACGCGGAGCCCAACAACGCGCACCGGGATACGACAGACACCACGAGGAAAACGAATTCGCCGAGGCCATCCAACGTGTGATCGACCGCAAAGGCTCAGTGCTGATTCCGGTTTTCGCGATGGGCAAAACCCAAGAGGTACTCGGCATGCTGCATCGTTTCAAAAGCGAAGGGCTGATCCATCACAACACGCCAGTCTACATCGGCGGCCTCGGCACGAAGATGACCCACATCTACGATCGCTACTGCGATGTCTCGCGCCGCCACCTTCCCGGGTTCCGCTTTCTCAAGGACATGGACATCGAAGGTGCCAACCGCAAGCGCACCGGCCCGATCCCATTCACCAACGGCTGCATTTACGCACTGTCGAGCGGCATGATGTCGGAAAAAACCGTCTCGAATGTCTTCGCGCGACAAGGAGTCTTGGAAAACAAAAAGCACGGCCTGTTCTTCGTCGGATACGCCGATCCCGAAACGCCCGGCGGCCGCATCCGCGCCGCAAAAAATGGCGACGAGATCCTACTCGATCCAGCCTTCCCGCCGGTCAAGCTGCGCTGCGAAATGCGCACTTTCGACTTCAGTGGTCATTCGACCCGCGAAGCGATCATGGATTACATCGCAAAGGTCCGGCCGAAGAAAGCCTTCCTCGTTCATGGCGACGACGACGCGGTCGAGTGGTTCCGCGCAGAGATCCACAAGAACCTGCCGCACACCGAAGCGATCGTTCCGCTACCCGGAGAAGAGCACCGGATTTGATCCCGCGCATGCCGCAAGGCCTAGCGCTCGATGCGGAATCCGCGGCAGCCCTTGAGCAGCGGAATCTCCGCCGTGCGATGATTGCGGATGTTTCTCGCCAT
>JBEINR010000008.1:0-12156 GCA_040377995.1 Akkermansiaceae bacterium
CGCGAATGCCACGGCCTTGCGCGAGTGAGTGTGCACAACCGAACGAATTTCGGAAAATGCCAAAAACAAACAGCGATGCGTGGGGGTGTCGGATGAAGGATTGAGCGTGCCTTCGACGACCTTGCCCTCGAAGTCGACAATGACCATGTCATCCGGCGTGAGCGCGGAGTAATCAACCCCGCTCGGCTTGATGGCAAGCACGCCAGACTGCCTATCGCAGACGCTCACATTGCCAAAAGTCAGATCCACCAAGCCGCTGCTTGGCAGGCTTTTGTTGGCGGCACAACATTCTTCGCGGATGTCTGAGTATCGTTTCATGAGATGAATCCACCGGCGATGTGATGGTAGACTTCGTTGGCGCGCAGTTCTTGGCGGAATGCAGAGGCGTCGGTCTTGCCTCCGATGACGACGCATTCGATGCCGGCGATGGTGGCGAAGTCTTCCAGGTGCTCGCGATTGACGGTGTAACTGAAGCCAGTGTGGTGGGCGCCGCCGGCGTGAATCCATGATTCGCAGGCGGTCGCGAAATCGGGTCGGCATTTCCAAACCGCGCGTGCGACCGGGAGATTTGGCAGCTTGTGAGGCGGCTGGATGGCATCGACTTCGTTGACCAATAAGCGGAAGCGATTGCCTAGATCGATGAGCGAGGCGTTCAGTGCGGCACCGGCGGGAGCATCAAACACAAGGCGCACGGGATCTTCCTTACCACCGATGCCGAGCGGATGGATTTCGCACGAGGGCTTGGCCTGTGCAATCGATGGGCAAATTTCCAGCATGTGGGAGCCGAGCACGAGATGGTTGTCGGGTTCGAGATGGTAGGTATAATCCTCCATGAAAGAGGTGCGCCCGCCGAGATCGGAGGCAATGACCTTCATCGCGCGCAGCAGCGCCGCGGTTTTCCAATCCCCTTCGGCACCGAAGCCGTAGCCTTCGGCCATGAGCCGCTGCACGGCGATGCCGGGCAGTTGCTTGAGCCCGTGCAGGTCCTCGAAGGTGGTGGTGAATCCCTTAAATCCACCTTGCTTGAGGAAGGCGCGCAGCGCGGCCTCGATGCGTGCGGCATCACGCAAGGAAGCATGGCGTTCACCACCTTTCGCAAGCGCCGGTGCCAATTGATAACTCGCGGCATATTCATCGCAGAGCGCGTTGATCTCCGAGTCGGCGATCCCCTCCTGGATCGCAACGAGGTCGCCAATGCCATAGCCGTTCACCGAGAAACCAAACTTCATCTCGGCCGAAACCTTGTCACCTTCCGTGACGGCGACCTGCCGCATGTTGTCCCCGATGCGCGCAAATTTCGCGCCCTGCCAATCGTGCCACGCGCGGGCGGCACGAGCCCATGCGCCGATGCGTGAAATCACCGACTCGCTTTGCCAGTGGCCTGCGACGACCTTGCGGGCAAGACGCATGCGGGTGTGAAGAAATCCCGCCTCGCGGTCGCCATGCGCCGCTTGGTTGAGGTTCATGAAATCCATGTCGATCTCCGCCCATGGCAGATCCCGATTGAACTGGGTATGCAAATGCAGGAATGGCTTGCGCAAAGAAGAGAGGCCGCCGATCCACATTTTTGCGGGAGAAAACGTGTGCATCCACAAAATCAAACCCGCGCACTCAGGACTTGCGTTGGCTTCGAGAATCGTGGTGCGAATCGCATCAGGTGTCGTAAGGACAGGCTTGAAAACAACCTTCAAGGGAAGTTTTTCGCCAAGCCCGCCGGCGATTGCCTGCGAGTTGACGGCCACTTGCTTGAGAGTCTCGGGACCGTAGAGGTGTTGGCTGCCGGTGAGGAACCAGATTTCGGGTGTGTTCATTTTCGGGATTGGGATTTGAGTGCGAGGAGTTCTTTCATCACGCCGGAAAGATCGGCTTTGCGGTTCACACCGCCAAACGAGTCATGAAGGTTTTGATAGAGCGCAAAGAGCCGATTGTAGGTTTTGCGAGCCGCCGGGCGGGGTTTGTATTCGATGTCCTTGAGTGAGGTCATCGCCTTTTGTGCGGCGGGAAAATCCTTGAACACACCCGCCAACACTGCGGCCGAAACCGCCGCGCCCAAAGCACATGCCTGCGAGGATCCGGCGACCAACATCGTGCGGCCGGTGACATCGGCATAGATCTGCATGAGCAGCGGATTTTTTTCCGCGATGCCGCCAGCGCACACGATGCGTTTGACGGGCACTCCGTATGCCTCGATCCGCTCGATGATGGTTCGTGCGCCAAATGCCGTGGCCTCAATGAGCGCGCGGTAAATTTCCGCCTTCGTGGTGTGAAGCGTGGTTCCCAAAAGCAAACCGCTGAGCATCGGATCGACGAGGACTGTGCGGTTGCCGTTGTTCCAATCGAGGGCCAGCAAGCCGCTGCCACCGGGCTCGAGCTTGGCTGCCTCTTTGGCGAGACTCGCGTAAAGGGCGTCGCTGCCTTCGCAGACGGATTCGATCCACCATTTGAAAATGTCGCCGACCGCCGACTGGCCCGCCTCGATGCCAAAGTAGCCTGGCAAAATGGCACCCTTCACGATGCCACAAATGCCGGGGATGTCCTTCACTTTCTTCGATACCGGCACGACCGCGCAATCGCAGGTTGAGGTGCCGATCACCTTGACCAAGGTGCCTTCGCGAATGCCGCTGCCGATAGCGCCGTAGTGGACATCCATCTCGCCGATGGCCACCGGAATTCCGGCTGGCAGGCCGAGCTTTGCAGCCCAAGCCGATGAGAGTTGACCAGCCGTGGTGTTGGCGTCGTGGGCCTTGTCGTAAAGCCGATCGCGAAGCTGCGCGAGCTTGGGGCTGAGCAATGAAAGAAATTTTTTGTCCGGCAATCCGCCCCACTCATCGCAGTAAAGCGCCTTGTGGCCGGCAGCACAGATGCCGCGCTTGATCTTTAAGGGATCCTCGACACCGCAGAGCACCGACGGAATCCAATCGCACATTTCAACCCAGGAGTATGCCGCCTCAAAGACATCGGGCGCGGTCTTCAAACACCGCCAGATTTTGCTCCAAAACCATTCGGAGGAATAAGTGTTGCCACACTTGGCGATGTATTCCGGGCGGTGCTTCGCAGCGAGTTCCGTGATGCGCGCCGCTTCCTGCCACGAGGTGTGATCCTTCCACAACCAGCATTGGGCATCGGGATTTTTCTTCCACTTCGGCAAGAGTCCTAAGGCCCGGTTGGACGCATCCACGGGGATCGGACTCGACCCGGTGGTATCCACACCGATGCCCACAATCAACGAACTGCGAAAGCCTTTCCTTCGCGCAGCCAGCCCAAGCGCTTCCTTCACACAGCGCTCCATGCACGAAAGCAAATCGCCGGGATGTTGACGCGCTACATGGTGATCGCGCGAATCAATGATCACCCCCTGCTTGCCCGACGGATAGTTCGCCACTGCCGCACCAAACTCCATGCCATCCGCACAACGCACGACCAAGGCGCGCACGGAGTTGGTTCCAAAATCAATGCCAAGGGAAAAATGCATGGCACTCAATAGACGCGAAATTTGCACCTTGTAAACATAGGACTCACTTGACAGTACATTTACATGATCAAATCAGTCTCCATGGCCGATGTCGCCAAGGCCGCGAGTGTGTCAAAAAACGCTGTGTCACTGGCACTTCGCGGCGATCCACAGATTTCCGAAAACACCAGACGGCGAATCGAGGAAGTGGCCAAAAAACTTGGCTACCGCAGGAATCCGGTGGTTGGCGAACTGATGGCGCGCCTGCACTCCGGCGGACCCAGGCGTTTCCGATCATCCATCGCCCTCGTGAACGCGCACAGCGACCAGCTCGCCTTTCGACGTCATCCCACGATTCCAATCTATGTTGAAGGCTGTCGCCGCCGCGCAGAGGAACTTGGCTACCGGATTGATGAGTTTTGGTTGAACGAACCGGCATTCACACCCGAACGATGGAACAAGATCTTCAAGGCGCGCGGCATACCCGGTGGCGTCATTGTCGGCCTGATGAATGAAAACCGCATTCAGCAAAATTTTCTCCCGGTGGTGGAACAAATGCCTTTCGTCGTCACCGGCGTGAGAACGCGCGATCCCGCCCTACCCTTCGCGTGCGTGGATCACCACATGGTGGCCTTGCATGCTTTTGAAAAAGCGCTGCAGCTCGGATACAAGCGCCCGGGCCTTGTTTTGGATGAATCCATCGATGCCCTTGTCGAGCACCGCTTCACCGCCGGATACCGAACCGGTCAACAACTCGTGCCACATTCCAGACGGCTCAAGCCATACTTGTTCACTGGCAAAAAACACATGCCATCCTTCGCATCATGGCTTTGCGGGCAACGGCCCGATGTGATTTTCACTCTCTACAACGAGACGCGCGCATGGATTCAAAAAGCTTCCGCCGAATATCCTGAAAAGGTTGACCTCATCCAATACGAGTGGCGCGCATCCCACCCGGGGATACCGGGCATCGATCAACACAACGACCTCGCTGGCCAAGCGGCGGTCGACATGCTCGTTGGCATGCTCCATCGCGGCGAACGCGGCGTCCCGGAATTCTCCCGTGCCACACTCATCAATCCCACATGGGTCGACGCAAAAAGATGAGGCGCTTGAATAAGCAAATTCTTCACCGTGGCTGGATCATCTTGATCCAGGACGTCCTTGGAGCGTCCCGCTCCAAGTTTTGAGAGGTAGGGCGATGCAGCCTCGCGGCGCCGACACCATCGCCGCAGGCGCCCAAGCGGGCAGCACTTCATTTTCGCGGATCAAAAATCCTTTTGAAGAGCACGACAAGAGTGTCGTGCCTCCTTACGAAACGGCTGAAGTTGATGCAAAAAAAAATCCGCCTGCACGCAAATGCAGGCGGATTTTTAGGGAATGGTCTATGCCAATTTCGCTGATCACTCAGCTGCGGCAGCGGTCTCGGTCGGTGCTTCGGCTGCGGGCTCTTTGGCCTTGGCGGCACGATCGACCCACTCAATGACGGCCATCGGCGCGGAGTCCGACATACGAGCACCGAGCTTGGTGATGCGGCAGTAACCGCCTTGGCGGTCCTTGGAAGCCGGGGCGACCTCGGCAAACAGCTTTTTGACGGTCTCCTTCTGGTGAAGGAAGGCGATCGCCAAACGGCGTGAGTGGAGGTCATCCCTCTTGGCAAGGGTCACGAGTTTCTCAGCCACCGGGCGCAGGGCCTTGGCCTTGCCGAGGGTGGTTTTGATGCGTCCGTTCTCGATCAGGCTGCATGCCAGGTTGGCGAGCAGGGCCCTGCGGTGCGAGGCGTTGCGCTTGAGCTTGGAAGTTTTGTTGCGATGTCTCATCGGGTGATGCTTTCTAAGTCTGGGGTGTTAGTCGTCGAGGTTCTGCGCGATCAGATCGGCGAGGCCGACCGGTGCCTCGTCTTCCGCACCAAGGCGCGGGCCGCGGCTGGCGGCGCTCGGTCCGGTGAGCAGCGAGGAATCGAAGGTCATGCCAAGGCCAAGACCCAATTCGACGAGCTTGTCCTTGATTTCGTTGAGCGACTTCTTGCCGAAGTTGCGGTACTTGAGCATTTCCGCCTCGGACTTCATCGCGAGTTGGCCCACGGATGTGATGTTGGCGTTGTTGAGGCAGTTGGCGGCACGAACCGAGAGCTCGATTTCGTTGACCGACATGTTGAGGAGCTTCTTGAGTGCGGCGTTTTCCTCGCTCGACTCGGCCGGAGCTTCTTCGAAGTCAACGGCGTTTTCGTCGTAGTTGACGAACACATCGAGGTGGTGGCGAAGGATCGCGGAGGCTTGCAGCAAAGCGTCTTGCGGGGTGATGCGGCCGTCGGTCCAGATGTCGAGAACCAGCTTATCGAAATCGGTCATCTGACCGACGCGGGTGGTTTCGACGGCGTACTTGACGCGGGTGACGGGCGAGAAAATCGAATCGATGGCAATGACGCCGATCGGTTGGTCCTTGCGCTTGTTTTCATCGCCGGTGGAGAAACCGCGGCCGACGCGAACTTCGAATTCGCAGTCGAACTTCACTTTCTTGTCGAGCGTGCAGATGATCTGGTCCTTGTTGACGACATCGTAGATGTGGTCGCCTTGGATGTCGCCGGCAGTGATGACGCCTTCCTTCTCGACCTTGATGGTGAGGATGCGCGGGTCTTTATCGGTGTGGCTGAACTTGACCTTCTTGAGGTTGAGCACGATGTCGGTGACATCCTCGACCACGCCGGGGAGGCTGGAGAATTCGTGTTGCACGCCCGCGATGCGGACGGAAGTGATGGATGCTCCCTCAAGCGAGGAAAGCAGGACGCGGCGCAGCGAGTTGCCGATGGTGTGGCCGTAGCCGCGTTCGAATGGTTCGGCGACAAACTGGGCGTAGGTGTCGCTGGCGGTTTCCTCGTTGCGAACGAGGCGGTTCGGGAGCTCGAAACGAGCAAGTTTGGTGACTGACATGTTTTATCTTGGTTTGCCGGGTTACCCTCCAACGGGCGCGACGCCCCGCGAACGGGGCTGACGGAGGACCTACGGCGGATTTTAGTTGCCCGCGGGCGGCGAATAAAGGGCGAGCGCCTGCGGCTGGCAAACCATTTTTTGCATTTTGGCACACCAAAACGGCCATTTGACCCGATCGCAACCCAATACAGGCGAAAAATCTCTGGATTTTGACACTTTTAGGGTCGATCAGTCCCGATGAATCCCCCGGAAAAAATCGATGAAATCGAAGAAAAATCTGACTCGCTTCAGTTACAGGACCGCAGCCTTTGAAGGTTGGCGGCTATGCATCAGCCGTGGCGGCAAGACCTTCTTGCGCTACTTCCCCGACAAAAAATTCGGCGGCGCACGGCGCTCGCTGGCCGCAGCCGAACGCTCGCTCGCACGCCTCAAGCCATTGCTCGAAAGTGCCAAACGCGCCGGCGGCAAGCTCAGCCCCACGCTCGTGCGCAAAGCGGAAAAACTGTTGGAGGAAGCGGTCTGATGCGTCAGCATGGCCACGCCCATGCCTGCAAGCGCTTCCCCCGTTATCCATTGGTATCGTCGCGATCTGCGCATCGCCGACAACCTCTCGCTGCATCATGCCGCCTCGATGGGCCGCTCGGTGATCCCGGTTTATTTTTTGAGCGATTGGAAAAAATCCCACCTGTGGACCGGACCCAAGCGCCAGCATTTCCTCTGCGGCTGCCTTGCGTCGCTCGCCAAAAATCTCGAGACGATCGGCGGCAGGCTGCTCATTCGCAATGGCGATGCACTCAAGGGCCTCCGCCAACTCATCAAGGAAAGCGGCGCGAAAGATCTTTGTTTCAATAGCGACCCCGATCCCTTCGGCAAAGCGGTCGAAGAAAAAATCCGCCAACTCTGCGCTGAGCTTGGCGTGCAATGCCATGCGTTTCATGACCACGCCCTGCACACGCCCGATGAGGTGCTCACTCAAAGCAGCCTGCCCTACAAGGTCTATACGCCCTACAGCCGCAACTGGCTCGCGCTCGAAAAACCATCGCCGGTCGGCAAGCCAGCAAAGCTCAACACTCCCGCCGATCTCAAATCGCTCGCTCTCCCAAGCCTAGCCCACTGGGGCCTCAAGGAGCCCGATGCGCAATTGCCCGAAGCCGGCGAACGCGCCGCACGCGAGCGCTTCAAAAAAGCCCTCGGCGGCATCGTGCAACATTACGGCAGCACCCGCGACATCCCCTCGCTGCAAGGCACCTCGCGCATCTCGCAGGACCTGCGCTTCGGCCTCATTTCCATCCGCACGATTCACGCCGATCTGATGAAATCCCGCGCCGCCGCCAAGGCCACCGAACGCGTGGGCATCGACATCTACCTCAAGGAACTCGCATGGCGCGAATTTTACTTCGCGATCCTCCACCACTTTCCGAATGTGCTCGCAGAGGAATTCAACCCCGATTGGCGTGGCCTGCCATGGGGCCCGCCCGATGCAAATTTCGAAGCATGGAAAAACGGCCGCACCGGATTCCCGATCGTCGATGCCGGCATGCGCGAACTCCTCGCCACCGGCTTCATGCACAACCGCGTGCGCATGATCACCGCGATGTTTCTCACCAAGGACCTGCACATCGATTGGCGACTCGGTGAGTCATACTTCATGCAGCATTTGCTCGATGGCGAAATCGCCTCGAACAACGGCGGTTGGCAATGGTCGGCCGGCACCGGCGCCGACGCAGCACCTTATTTCCGCATCCAAAACCCCTGGTCGCAAACCGCGCGCTACGACCCACAAGGAATCTACATCAAACGCTGGGTGCCGGAACTCGCAGCCGTCGATCCGAAGAAATTTCTCGAAGCGCCCGTCGATGGCAAACCACTCGCGCCCGGCTACCCGCTGCCCTGCGTCGACCACAAATCCGAACGCGATCGCACGCTCGCCATCTTCAAACGTCACCGCGAAATTCGGTGAGCTGCTCGCCAATAGGGCATCCCACCAAACCCGAGCAGCACAGAAGAAACCCTAGCTCAGGCTTTCACTGCCCAGCGAAGTTTGGCGGGGCTGCTACGCGGATTATCATGCCTTTCCCCCGCACTGGCCGTGATCACTCCACCGTTGATGTCGGAAAAAACGCCATCGCGCAGTCCGGCCTGAAAACATTTTTTCACCCGACGATCCTCACCCGAGTGAAATGTCAGGATCACCACGCGCCCACCGGGCTTGAGGCAATCGGGCAGGCTTCGCAAAAATGCGTCGAGTGCGGTGAACTCCTCATTGACCGCAATCCGTATCGCCTGAAACACCCGACGCAGCGTGAGATCTTTTTCATCTTCCCGGATACCCGCAATCAATTGAATCGCCCGGGTTAGTTGTGCGGTTGTGAGAAATTTCCGGCCCGCCAACTCCATTGCGATGACTTCCGCTCTCGGCTCATCGGCATTCTCATGCAAAACGCGCTCGAGCTTAGTCGCATCAGTGCGAGCCAACCAATCGGATGCACTCAAACCGCGTGTCGGAT
The DNA here is from genome assembly GCA_040377995.1 of Akkermansiaceae bacterium. GTDB lineage: Bacteria > Verrucomicrobiota > Verrucomicrobiia > Verrucomicrobiales > Akkermansiaceae > Luteolibacter. The sequence continues at coordinate 8,889 of JBEINR010000008.1, forward strand.
TCATCCGCATGTCCAGCGGACCGTCATGCTTGAAACTGAATCCGCGTGAAGGGTCATCGAACTGCATCGAAGAACAACCGAGATCGGCGAAAACGAACTCCGCTCGCATCTCACGCTCGGCGAGCAGCTTTGCAATTCCCGCGTAGTTGGAGCGGACTGCCACAAAACATTCAGGCCCGAATCCCCTATCCCTCAAGCGGTGCTCGGTCTTCGGTAACTCGATCGGATCCTGATCCGCGCCGATCAACATCCCCCCCGGGGAAATCCTCTCCAAAATCCTCGCGGCATGACCTCCATAGCCCAGCGTTGCATCAACCCCGATCATGCCCTGCGCCAAGGCAAGCGCTTCGAGGCATTCATCCATCATGATCGGGATGTGCGAACCGGCGGGTGTTTTGCCCGCTGCGATGACTTTTGCGACCGTTTCCGCATAGCGAGTCGGATCTCGCTCTTTGTACTTCTCGTCGAAATTGCGCGGATTTTTCCCGCGATACCGCTTGCGGCGCGGTGGTCTTGGCGCGGCGTCATCCATCGCATTTTCCGTCATCGCGCTCATTGCTCGCAGAGCTTCTGCGATTCGTCAAAACCCAAGTGGGTAAGTTCCAAGTCGACATGGAATCCTTTTTTCTTTCGCATGCTACGACTTTGAGCGAGCTTTGCGTCGCCCATGAAAATCGGCATCGCGCAAATCAATTCGGTCGTTGGCGACTTTCCAGGCAACGCCAAACGCCTCATCGCCGCCTATCGGGAATGCATCGATCAAGGTGCCGAACTGGTAATTTCACCCGAGCTTTCCCTCGTCGGCTACCCTCCTCGCGACCTGGTTTTCAAATCAAGCTTCGTGCCGAAATGCCTCCAGGCCCTTGATTACCTTGCCGGTGAAATTCGTGAGATTCCGATGCTCGTCGGCTATGTCGACCATCATCATCCGCGCCAACCCGGCAAACCGTTTCGCAATGCCGCCGCATGGCTCGAAAACGGAAGCGTGCGCCACCGAGCTTGGAAAACCCTTCTGCCGACCTATGATGTGTTCGACGAACGACGCTATTTCGAACCTTCCGCAACATGCGATCCGATCGAATGGAACGGCAAACGCATTGGCATCACCATCTGTGAAGACATCTGGACCGAGGAGTATCTCGATCGTCCGCTATACGATCGAGATCCGGTCAAAGAGCTCAGCGAAAAAGGCATCGACCTAATGCTCAACCTCAGCGCTTCGCCATTTCATCTCGGCAAACCTGAGTTGCGGCGCTCAATGATCGGAGCCATCGCCCGCCAGCACCAAATACCTGTCTTCTACTGCAACGCCATCGGTGGCCAAGACCAACTGGTCTTCGATGGTCATTCGTTGGCGGTCGGAGCCAATGGCCGCATCATCGAGCAATTTCCAGGCTTCAAAGAAGCGTGCAAAGTGATCGACCCGTTTCAGACGAAAGAAGAAGACGCCGTCTTCGACGAATGCGATCCTTCACAGCTCTACCATGCTCTCGTTCTTGGGCTACGCGATTACGCCCACAAATCCGGCTTTTCCAGCGCATGTCTCGGCTTGAGCGGTGGCATTGACTCGGCGCTCACCGCTGCCATCGCCGCCGATGCGCTCGGCCCAGAAAACATCCACGGCCTCACCATGCCGAGCCCGTATTCGTCGCGCGGCAGTGTCGATGATTCGTTCGCCCTCGCGAAAAACCTCGGTATTCGTTGCGATGAGATTTCCATTCGCGCCCCCTTCGAATCGATCAAGGCGACCATGCATTCGCTCTTCGAAGGCAAGCCCGAGGATGTCACCGAAGAAAACATGCAGGCGCGCATCCGCGGCCTCCTCCTGATGGCACTCTCAAACAAGGACAATCACCTACTGCTTACCACCGGCAACAAGAGCGAACTCGCCGTCGGCTATTGCACGATATATGGCGACATGTGCGGAGGCTTGGCCGTCATTTCCGATCTGCCAAAAATCCGCGTCTATGAAGTATCACGCTGGCTCAATCGCGAGCGTGAAATCATTCCGTGGAGCACGATCGACAAAGCCCCAAGCGCCGAGCTGCGTCCCAATCAAAAGGATCAGGATACTCTTCCACCTTATGATACCCTCGATGCGATACTCGAGCTCTATGTCGAACACCACCTCTCGACCGATGAGATCATCGCGCGTGGGTTTGATGAAACGACCGTTCGCTGGATCCAGCGCCGAGTTGACCTCAATGAATGGAAACGTCATCAAGCCGCCCCCGGATTGCGCGTGACCACCAAGGCCTTTGGCATCGGCCGTCGAATGCCGATTGTGCAGCGATTCAGCAGCTGATTTTCGCAATCAGTCGCACCAAGCGTATCAGGCCTCTGCTTCGCGAGCCGGAGGTCCGCTTTCAAAACGCATAAGCTCAGCAATAAAGGTGAGGGGAATATGCCCGGTTTCACCATTCCGGTTCTTTGCGAGAACCAGCTCGGCCTTGCCAGCTTCCGCCTCTTTTTCTTCCGCGTCCTCAGCATAATAAGCACTGCGGTAGAGCAGCCCGACCATGTCGGCGTCCTGCTCGATCGAACCCGATTCCCGCAAGTCCGACATGCGCGGCACACCAACGCTTTTGCCGCTTCGCGTTTCAGGCCCGCGGTTGAGCTGCGCGAGAATCACGATCGGGACCTGAAGTTCTTTCGCCAAGCCCTTGATGCCCGCGGAAATTTCAGCAATTTCGCGCTCACGTGAATTCTCGGCCTGCTTCGTGCGCGATTTCATCAACTGCAGGTAATCGATCGCGATGAACTCAAGGCCTTCATCGCGCTTCTTCCGCCGGGCCTTGGCACGTACTTCGTTGATCGTGATGCCGGGCGTGTCATCGATGAACATGCGCGCGTTGGAAACCTCCATCGCCGCACGCTGAATACGCGTCAGATCGCCTTTGTCCGGCTTGTAACCGCGGGTCAACTTGCTCAGGGCAAACTTTGCGCGCGAGAACACCAATCGCTGGACAATCTGGAACGAGCTCATTTCACAGGAGAAAATCAGGCTCGGTTTCGACTGATCGATGCAGACATGCTCGACGATGTTCATCATCAGCGAGGTCTTGCCCATCGACGGACGCGCGGCGATGACAAACATTTCACCGGGCTTGAGACCGTTGCTCATGCGGTCGAGTTCCCCGTATCCCGTCGATATCCCCTGCGAGCCTTTTTCTCCAGCGAGCAGTGATTCAAACTGCTCGATGACCTGCTCGACCGACTGCTTGATATTGGGCGCCTGCGCGGTTTCCGAACCCTCACGGATTGCGAG
>JBEINR010000051.1:0-5867 GCA_040377995.1 Akkermansiaceae bacterium
CGGATGAAAAGGGGGGTGGGACGCCCGAGGGGTGAGGGCTGAAAATTGGGCGGGTGGTGGAGGCTGTGTGTGAAGCGTGCCAAGCTCAACTTTTCGCTGGGAGCGGTCAAGCCGGAATCCGAGCTGGGCCGCTAAAAACACGGCATTTTGCAGGGTTTTGATGCATCAGCCTTTGATTTCGAGGAGCATTTGCGGGTTGTTGGGGAACTTCTTGAGGAAGAAGAGCAGGCGTTCCATCGCCTCGACCGGGCGGTGGCCGGAGAGGCCGCGGCGGATGAGGTGGATTTTGTGAAGCATGTGCTCGGGGATGAGGAGTTCTTCGCGGCGGGTGCCGGATTTGAAGATATCGACGGCCGGGTAAATGTAATTTTCGGCGATTTTGCGATCGAGCACGAGTTCCATGTTGCCGGTGCCTTTGAACTCCATGAAGATTGCCTCGTCGGCGCGGGAGTTTGTTTGGATGAGGGCAGTGGCGAGGATCGTGAGTGAGCCTCCGCCGCGGGTGTTGCGGGCGGCGGCGAAGAGCCGGCGCGGGACTTCGAGTGCGCCGATGGTGATGCCGCCGGAGCCGGTGCCGCGGCCGCGATTGTTCATCGTGTTGTTGTAGGCGCGGGCGAGGCGGGTGATCGAATCCATTAGCAGGAACACATCCTTGCCGGCCTCGACGAGGCGTTTGGCGCGTTCGATTGCGAGCTCGGCGATGCGGCAGTGGTTGCGCGGTTGTTCGTCGTTGGAGCTTGCGTAAATTTCCGCGCCGGGCAGGGCGCGACGGAATTCGGTGACTTCCTCCGGCCGTTCATCGACGAGCAGGACCATCAGGTGGATGGACTCGTCGTATTTCTCGCGCACCGCTTCGGCCATGTGCAGCAAGAGCGTTGTTTTGCCCGAGCGTGGTGGCGAAACGATGAGTCCGCGCTGGCCGCGACCGACGGGCGCCATGATATCGACGACGCGCGTGGTGAAGCGTTCGGGTGTGGTTTCGAAGCTGATGCGTTTGCTCGGGTTGATTGCTTTGAGTTCGTCGAAGTGCGGGAACTTCGCGGCTTCTTCGGGCGGCGTGCCGTTGACGGCAGTGATCTCGACCAGTTGGGGTCCGCGTGGGCCTTCCTGGTAGTTGCCGTGGATCCACTGGCCGAGGCGCAGGTTGTGTTTGCGGATGCTTTCAGGCGAGACGAAGACATCGTCGCGAGCTTGCTCGAAATTTTTGTGGGGCACGCGCAGGAAACCGAAGCCTTTGGGTGCGAGTTCGAGCATGCCATCGACGGCGATTTTTGGGCCGGTGAGAGCGATCGGGCGGCGTTCTTCGAATTCGCCATGGCGTGGCAATTCGCCGTGGCGTGGCTCTTGGTGTTCGCCGCGCGGGGCATCGCCTTTTTGAAATCCGTTGCCGCGGCGTTTGCGTTTGTCGCGGCGGCGTTTGCTGCGGCTGTCGCGTTGTTGTCCATCGCCGCCGGGGTGTGGGGCTTGGCGCTCGTGATGCGGGCGTTGTTCGTGAGGTGCTTGCGGCGCTGGGGTCGCTTGCTCGGGTTGATCGGAACTTTGGCGTGCGGTGACGCGTCCGCCGCCGGGCACACGGCCGATTTTGCGAGTCTCCTCGAATGCCGCTTGCGGCGCGGGCGCGGGATCGGGAGTTGCAGCGGGAGTGGTTTCAGCGGTTTCGATTTTTTTGCGCGTCGCGCGTTTTTTTGGCGCGGGCGCATCGGTGATGACCGGATCAATATCCGCGGCAACGGCCTTTGTCTTGGCGGCCTTGGTGGCGGTTTTTTTGACTGCGGCTTTTTTCGCGACCGCGGTTTTTTTCACCGCGCGTTTGCGTGCGGGTGCGGTGGCATCCACCGGAATCGGCGGCTGGGTTTCGTCAGATTGCTTTTTGCTCATCCGTGTTGAAATGGGGAAAGGGGTGGGGTGGGTTTAAGAAGCGAGTTGATCGAGGATTTCGTCGGCGACTTCGAAGTTGGTGAAGACATTCAGCGTGTCGGGGTAATCGTCGAGTTGATCGTGGAGTTTGATGATGCGGCGTGCGGTGTCGGCGTCGTCGACTACGCTTTGGTTTTGGGGGATTGAAATGAGTTTCTCCGAAGTGGGTGTGAGGTTGGCGGCGCGCAGGGCATTGGCGACCGTGCCAAGCTCGTTGGAAGCGGTGAGGATGAGGTGGTCATCGCCGTCGTTTTGCACATCGTCGGCGCCGGCTTCGATGGCGAGCTCCATGAGATCGGCTTCGTTGATTGCGTGCATCGGGATGCGGATTTCGCCTTTGCGGTCGAACTGAAAGGCCACGCTGCCGGGGGTGGCGACGCTGCCGCCGTTTTTCGAAAAAATCGAGCGGAGGTCGGCGGCCGAGCGGTTGAGGTTGTCGGTGGCCATTTCGATGATGAAGGCGATGCCGGATGGGCCGTAGCCTTCGTAGGTGACTTCCTGGATGCCCTCGCCGCCGAGTTCGCCGCTGCCTTTTTTGATGGCGCGTTCGATGTTGTCCTTGGGCATGGAGACGGCTTTCGCATTTTCGATGGCGGTGCGGAGTCGGGCGTTGGCAGCCGGGTCGCTGCCACCGGCGCGGGCGGCGAGTGCGATTTCATGCGCGCACTTGCTGAAGACCCTGCCCTTGATGGCGTCGACTCTGGCCTTGATGTGTTTGACCTTGGACCACTTGTTGTGACCGGCCATGGGATGGTGAAATGGGGGATGAGGTGGGGGTTGTGCCAATGGCGGGCGGCGAATCGCCCATGCTGGCATGGAGGCTTGCAGGTTTGGGGCCCTGCGCATCAATCGGCTCGGGGCACCACGGGTGCGGATTGAGTCCGAGAAATGGAGATGGAAAACAGGCTGACTGGTGCCGCTGAGGTTTCAGCGAAGCGCACCGCTCCGTCGGTCCAACGCGCGAAATTTCGCGGATTCCGCCCGGCTTGGCAATGGTAAATTTGCGGGATTCTTGGGCTATGAAGGTTCGGGTCGTGCCTTTGGCCGAGTTGCCCTCATGCGGGGAAGACGCAAGACTTCAAGAAGCAAGAAACGAGAGAAGAGGAAGAAGCGGGCAGGATGCCCGCGGTCCCTTCATGCACCTCGATCAGAAGGGGATGTCGTCCTCTTCTTGGAAGTCGTCGGCGGGGGCGGCGGATGCGCCGCTGGCCGAGTGAGAGCGGTCGGGGGCGCTGCGGGGTGCTGGGCTGCCACCGCCGCCTTTGTTGCCACCGGAGAGGAATTGGAAGGACTCGCCGATCACCTTGAGTTTGCTGCGTTTTTGACCGGTGGTCTTGTCGTCCCAGGTGTCGAGGTTGAGTCGGCCCTCAATGTAGATTGGGCTACCTTTGGTGAGGTATTGCTGGACGGTTTCCGCTTGGCGGCCCCAGAGGGTGACATCGACAAAAGTGGTTTCCTCCTGCTTGCCTTTTTGGTCATCCGTCCAGGTGCGGTTGATCGCGAGGCCGAGCTCGGCGACCGCAGTGCCGCGTGGGGTGTGGCGGAGTTCGGGATCACGGGTGAGGTTCCCGATGAGCATGACTTTATTGAGGTTTGCCATAATGAAGTAAAGGTTGGCGATGGCGTGGGAGAGGGCAAGCAAAAATTGTTCAAGAGAACAATTTTATGGACGGGTCAGGCGATCCGTTGGAAATGCTGCAGGTGCACGCTGGTGTTGAGGCGCAGGCGGCTTTGGATTTTACTGATGGTCTCGGGAGTGCCGTTGAAGGTGTAGTTCACATAGTGGCCGGACTCAAGGTGGCGGGATTCGTAAGCGAACTGGCGGCGGCCGAGTTGGCTGATTTTGTCGAGTTTGACGCCTTCGGCTTCGATTTCTTTGGAGATCGAGGCGACGAGGTCGTCGACGCTGCCTTCGAGGGACTTGGTGTTAAGGACGATCAGGCCCTGGTACTTGCGGCTCATGGGGTGGTGGGGTTGGCTTGGACTGGTTGAAGCGGTTCGCCGCGGTGGCGAGACCTTGGGAGCGCGCAAGCTGCACGGCTTTGACGGCCATTGCAAGCGTGTTTTGCAGTTCGGCGTGTTCGTCGGGGGTAAATTTTCCGAGTACATGGCCGACCATGTTGTCGGGTTGGCTGGCGCCGATGCCGACCTTGAGTCGGGGGAACTCTTGGGTGCCGAGGTGCTCGATGATCGATTTGATCCCGTTGTGGCCGCCGGCGGAGCCTTTTTCGCGGAAGCGGAGGGCGCCGAGCGGGAGTGCGGCGTCGTCGTAGACCACCAGCATTTCGGCGGGCGTCCATTTGTGAAAGGCGAGGATCGCTTGGACCGCGCGGCCGCTGAGGTTCATGAAGGTTTGCGGCTTGGCGAGCAGCGGGCCGGCATCGGGCAGGCGGGCGAGGTGCGATTGGAAGCGTGGGGCGGATTGAAATGGTGCCTGAGACTCGGCGGCGAGGCGGTCGAGAATCATGAACCCGACATTGTGGCGGGTGTCTTCGTATTGGCGGCCGGGGTTGCCGAGGCCAACGATGAGGCGGAGGTTCATGAGGGCAGTAAGTGTATTCAGTCCTCGGGGAGGGTGAGGAGATTTTCGTCTTCCTCGCGGTATTGTTCGAGGAGAAATCCGTCGTTGGCGTGCCAGCGCAGCCATACCGGGTCGTTCCAGCTTGGCGGTGTCTCGTCGAGGAGGAAGGTGCGATGTTGTTGTTCGGCGCAGAGGCGGTATTCGCCCGAGCGGACCCAGTAGCGGGTGTGGGATCCGAAATAGATCACATCCTCGATGGTGCCTTGGAGGATGTTGTCCCAGGTGCCGGGGCTGGGTTGGTTGCGCGAGAGGATGATTTTTTCCGGGCGCAGTGAAAGGTGGATGCGATCGCCGGGGCGGACCGGTTTGTCATTGTCGATCATGATTGAGCCGAGCCCGGGGATGTCGGCTTTTGAAAAGCGTTCGTTGAGCGAGTCGGTGACGCGACCTTCGAAGAAATTCGTATCGCCGATGAATGCCGCGACAAACGAAGTACGAGGAGTCTCGTAGATCTCGGCGGGCTTGCCGGTTTGCTCGATGCGGCCGCGGTTCATGACCGCGATCGTGTCGGAGATCGACATCGCTTCGCCTTGGTCGTGGGTGACATAGAGGAAGGTGATGCCGACTTCGTCGTGGATCGCGTCGAGCTCGACGAGCAGGCGTTGGCGCAGTTTCAGGTCGAGTGCGGCGAGTGGTTCGTCGAGCAGCAGGACGCGAGGTTGATTGGCGAGTGCGCGGGCGATGCCGACGCGTTGTTTTTGGCCGCCGGAGAGCAGCTGTGGTTTTTTGTCGGCGTGATCCGCGAGGTCGACGAGTTCGAGCATGCGGTCGACTTGGCGTGCGATATCGACTTTTGAATGCTTGGCGATCTTGAGGCCGAAGGCGATGTTTTCGCGGACGCTGAGGTGGGGGAAGAGCGCGTAGTTTTGGAAGACCGTGTTGAGCGGGCGTTTTTCCGGCGGGAGGTCGGTGATGTCGTGGCCGTCGAGCAGGATGCGGCCTTGGTCGGGCGCTTCGAAACCTGCGGCCATGCGCAGCAAGGTCGTTTTGCCGCAACCGGAGGGACCGAGCAGCGAGAAGGTTTTGCCATGCTCGATTTCGAGCGTCACATCATCGACCGCGGTGAACGAGCCGAAGCGTTTGGTGACATTTTCGAAGCGAAGCGTTCCGGGCATGGCGTCAATCGCCAGAGGCTGAAGGTTTCCGCAAAAAGATCAAGCCAGTCGGCCGATCAACGGGCATTTCCCTTGGTGATCAGGTCGGTCATGTGTCCTCCGCGGGCGGTGACCCACTTGCCTTTGGTGACGACCGTGGTAAAGCCGATGCCGTTGGCGGCGGCGGCTTTGAAGACATCCCATGCTTGAGTCGCGTGGATGCCGTAAACGACCAGATCGCCATTGCGGGCGAGCGATTTGGCGATCACCGGCCA
>JBEINR010000033.1:0-7223 GCA_040377995.1 Akkermansiaceae bacterium
ACGCGGCTGATGCAATGGTAAATCGCCGGCTTTTCCGCCGAATCCTTCCACGGCGCCAACCATCGCTTGCTGCTCATGCCCCACCAATAACCACGGCTAACCCCGACGGCAAGGAGAATCTCTACAATTTGTCTGGGAAATTGTAGAGATGAGGAAGATGGTGACTGGTGGTCGGCGCGAACTGAGTACGGGCATGTTTTCAGCGAGGGCGCTGAAAATCACGTTTTGCGCGTGGGTGAGCGTGCTCCCCCAACGCGTTATGTTGCTCCTCAAGAAAGGAGGCAATCGGGGTGCCCGATATTACCTGTGCTTGTTCTTGAGTTTGGCAGGCGCTTTGGGGCCTTTTGCGGCGGGAATCTCGATGGGTTGGGTGACCGCTTCGACGGCCTTGGTGCCTAGTGCGGGTGCTTGGGCTGGGCTAGGCTCAGCATTTTTCACGAGTGTTTCGCGTTCCTTGAGGAGGGCATCGAGGGTGTTTTTGGAAAGCTCGAAGGTGCGTCCGGCTAGACTTTGTTCCTTGGCGAGTTTTTCGTTGAGGGCCTTGAGTTGGGCTGCGAACTCCTCGTCCTTGGCTTTTGCGTCCTCGGGTTTTTCGCCTTCGGCCTTGCTGCGCTCGGTCGGCAGCTTGGCGCTTACAGCGACGGTCACGAGTTGGTTGTCGGGAGCGGAACTGGCGGACCCTGTACCGGGCTTGAGCGGGGTGATAGTGAGCGTGTAGGTAAAGCCGTCGAAGGTCTCGATGATCGCATTGCGTTTGCCGGCGGCATCGGCGCGTTCGCCAGCAGCGGCGGTGGTTACGACATCCTCGAAGCGGGCGTAGGAAAACAGGCTTTTGATAGGCGCGACATTTTCGCTGCTGAGCGCCTCGCCGGGTTTGAGGCCCTCGAGTTTAAATTCGGCGTTTTCCGCGTCGCGCACCAATTTCCATGCCACGGCCTCGGAGCCTTTTTGACTGAGCGAAACCGACTTGATTTTTTCCGGCGCGATGAATTCCTCGGCGAGCCATCGTGGGGCATCGGCATTGACCGAGAAGAACATTTCGTTGACCGCGTAGAAGCCCGACTCATCGGCGTGATTGCGAATGTAGCGACCGACGGGCATCGCGCCCATGGGTGAGGCGTCTTGCGAGCCTTCGATGTTTTTGCCGAGGCTGACTTTGGCGAGTTCCTTGCCAGAAGCGTCTTTGAAGGTGGCGGTGAGGCCGCGGTCCTCGGGTTTGGTCGAGGCCTCATCCATACCGAAGCGCGGGGCAAATGAGGGTCCGGCCTCGAGGCTGCGGGTGACTTTGAGTTCGGCGAGCGTGCGGATGAACTCGTTCACATTCACGGAGTTGGCCGGGTAGTTTTCGCGTTGAGCTACCGTCCACTTGCCATCTTTTTTCACGAGCGTGACGCTGCCGTTGGCGCCGGTGATTTCGATGTGGGCGATCTCGGTGGCGGGAAACGATTTGAAGAGCGTGTCGCCGGCGGCGCGGCTGGTGAGCGCGGCGGGGCCTGAACTCTTTTGCGTTTGTTTGACGATCAGGAGCGCGCTGCCAAGGGCGATTGCGATGGCGCTGAGTGTGAGGACCTGTTTTTTCTTCATGGGAAAAGGTGTGTGAGGTTGCGGTTGGTCGAATGGGTGATCAGCGAGCGCGGGTTGAGCGGCGGCGCTGGATAAAGAGGCCGAGGCCGAAGAGTGTCACAAGCAGTGGCATGATGGCGACATTGAGGAGGGTGATTTTTCCGGCGAGCTTGTCCTTCTGGCGGCGCAGGTCTTTTTCCTGTTCACGGATGAGCTTTGAGTACTCCACCTGCTCCTTGCGGAGTTTGCGGATTTCCGCCTCCTGTTCGGGCGAGAGGTAGAGATCGTTGCCGCGGGATTTCTGCGACTGGAGGTCGCTGAGTTTTTGTTGGGCGGCTTTTTGTTTCTCTTGGAACTCTTCGATCTTTGTGCCGACCTGTTTGTTGAAATCGGCCTCCATTTTTTGCACCACCGTGAAGGGTCGGCGGATGGCGGAACGCGAGCGTGAACCGATCAGGTGCTTCGAGCCGGTGGCTTGATCGAGCAGGTTGAAGAGTAGCGAGGCATTGCCATTGATCGGTGAGGCCATTTGCATGCCACCGAAGTTTTGCACATTGTAGGCGAAGCGGTCGTAGAACGCGTCGACATCGGCGATCAGGAAAACATGACCGGCGCTGGCTGACTGTTTGAGTTGATTGGCATTTGCCTCAGGCTTTTTCGGCTCGGCTCCATCGGCGGGGGCTGCGGCCTGTGGTTTGCCATCGGGAAAAGCAGTTTTGAAATTGCCGCTGAGGTAGGTGACCAAGTTGTAGGCGGTGCCGGAAGGGCGGAACGAGGTGCTCAGCGCGGGGTCGAGTTGTGACGCGCGCATCGAGTCGACAAAGCCCGAGCCGTTCGAGGATTTGATCAAGGTGTTGGCCTTGATCCCTTCGGTGGTGTTGACCGTGAAGGCGCCGGGCAGGAAAAGGGTGACCGAGTCGAGGTCCTTGGTGATCACGCTGTCGGCTTGCGGCATGGCTTCCTTGGTGAGGGTGAGCACGGCGAGTGCGTCGCGGTTGCCGGCCATGCGTGTCGAGTAGGTGGGATCGGCGAGCACTTTGCCGGACTCGAAGGAAACGCCCCATGATTTGAGAAGCGTTGGCAGCGTCGAGGTCGTGGGTGTGCCGGGCATGCCCATCATCGGGTTGCCGCCGCCGGTCATTTGCGCAGCGACTGAGAAGGCATCGAGGCAGGCCACCACGGTGCCGCCGCCGAGCAGGTATTGGTCGACTGCGTATTCCGCCTCGGGTGTGATTTCCGCGGGATGGAAGAGCAGGAGGACCTTGATCGAGTTCGGATCGATCGTGGTGGTGGTCATCGGGACATCCTCGATGTCGAATGATTGTTTGAGCTGTTGATAGATCACCCAGCCTGGGGCAGATTTTTGACCGGGCATGCCGGCGGGCTCGCCTTTTAGCGAGAGGGCGGACATCACGCCGATTTTTGGTTTCGATGGAGCGGTGACTTCGGCGATCGCCTTGGACAGTTGGTATTCGAGCATCGTTTCCTGGCGCGGGTCGATGAAGGGGATGACGCTGGTCTTGTCGAGGCATGAAATGGCGAGGCCGAAATAGAGGTTCTGGTCGTCCATGCGTTGGCCGTTGATGCCGTCGAGCTTGGCGGAGTCCTCGGCATCGGTGTCCGGTTGGGGATCGAGGTCTTCGATGCGGAGTTTGCCTTTCGAGAGCGATGCGTATTCCTTGAGCAGGTCGTCGACGCGGCGCATGTGGAGTTTGATTTCCTCCGGCATGTAGTCGGTATTACGAGAGGCATAGTAGCGGAGCACGACCGGCGCGCCGATTTCGCCGAGGATTGCGCGGGTGCCATCCGAGAGCGTGTGGATTTGTTTTTCGGTGAAGTCGGCGCCGCGGTTGCCGAAGGACGAGAGTGAGACAAGCCAGTTGGCAAAGATCGCGATGGCGACAAGCGCGATGACGGCGATGGTTGCGCGGGTGATGGGGCTGTTGGATTTCATTTCGTTGAAAGGAATGTGGCTGAAAATTCGGGTGGCGGCTCAGGAGCGCTTGGCGGAGAGGATCGTGCTGGTGCCGAGCAGGCAGGCGGCGATGAAGCTGGCGAACCAAACCGCGTCCTGAAGGCGGAGGAGGCCGCGGTTGAGCGAGCGGAAGTGGTCCCATACGCCAATCGAAACGATTGCCTCTACGACGCCTGGCGAGACTGCTTTGCCGATTTCGCGGGTGAAATCATCGTAGCCGCAGAGCACCATCGTGACGCAGATCGCAACGGAAACGATCAGGCACACCACTTGGTCGCGAGTGCAGGCCGAGACGAGCATGGTGATGGCGACAAATGTCGAACAAACGAGCAGCGAGCCGATGTAGCCGGCGAGGATGGCGCCGTTGTCCGGATCGCCCAGGTAGTTGACGGTTGCGACGATCGGAAATGTCAGCACGAGTGCGGCGAGCCAGACCGTGGCGGCGGCGAGAAACTTGCCAATGATCGCGCTCCACATCGAAACCGGCAAGGTGCCGAGCAGCTCGATAGTGCCGTTGCGTTGTTCGTCGGACCAGAGCTTCATGCCGACGGCGGGGGCGAGCAGCATGTAGATCCATGGATGCCAGAAGAAGAAACTCCATTCGAGCGAGGCATCGCCGATGCGCATGAAGTTGCCGAAGCTGAAGGTGAGGCCCATTGAGAGCGCGAGGAAGATCACGATGATCGCGTAGGCGGTCGGCTGGCCGAAGTAGCTGCGGAGTTCGCGTTTGTAGATGGTGAGCGAGGACATGGTGGTGAAATGATGAAATAAATTTTCGGGCGGGCCTTTGCCTCAGGCTGCGGCTTCGGTGTCGCGGGTGGTGAGTTTGCGGAAGAGGTCGGTGAGTGAGCCGGTGTCGGATTGCGCGATGAGTTCGGCGGGTGTGCCGTCGGCGACGATTTTTCCGCGATCGACGATCACGGCGCGCGAGCAGGCTGCTTCGACTTCCTCGAGGATGTGGGTCGAGAAGAGGATCGCTTTGTCCTTGCCGAGGCGTTTGATGAGTTGGCGCACTTCGTGTTTTTGGTTTGGGTCGAGTCCGTCGGTGGGTTCATCGAGGATCAGGACCTCGGGGTCGTGCAGGAGTGCTTGGGCGAGGCAGGTGCGGTGGCGGTAGCCTTTGGAAAGTGTGTCAATCGACTGGCGGGCGACGCTGCTGAGGAAACAGGTTTCGATCGCGCGCTCGACTGCGTCCTTGGCGGCGGATTTTTTGAGTCCGCGGATTTCGGCGCAGAAGGACAGGAAGCTGGAGACCGTCATGTCCGGATAGAGTGGAGCGGATTCCGGGAGGTAGCCGATTTTGGTTTTTGCCTCCTGTGGGTTTTCGGTGATCGAGAGGCCGCAAACTTTGGCATCGCCGGAGCTTGGCGGGATGAAGCCGGTGATCATGCGCATGGTGGTCGACTTGCCGGCGCCGTTGGGTCCGAGGAACCCGAGGACTTCGCCCTTTTTGACTGTGAAGGAGAGCTCGTCGACCGCGAGCTTGGAGCCGAATTGTTTGGTGAGTTTGTGGACTTCGATCATCGGTGGGCGGAGGGTTGGGGGTGAGTGTAATTTGCCTGCTTTCAGCGTTGCGGTGCTTGGTTCTTGTTTGAAAAAATCGATTAATGGGAAAAAGCAAGTTATTTCGGGCGCCCTGGCAATCAGCTTGCTTTGGCGCGCCCGATGTGGCTGCTTGGGGGGCGGATGACGGCTCTCAACATTCCCGAGCAGTGTGGCGTGATGCTCTTGCCGGATTGCACCTTGTTTCCACATGGCGGATTGCCATTGCATATTTTTGAGCCTCGATACCGGCGGATGCTGGAGGAGGCGATTGAGGGTGACTGCCTGTTTGCGGTGGGTCGGCTATTGGCCGAGCCGGATGGCATTGAGGGGTTTGAAAGCTGCGTCGCGCCGGTGGGCACGATCGGCTTGGTGAGGGCTTCGCGCGAGATGGAGGATGGCACTTCCAATCTCTTGCTGCATGGCGTGATGCGGGTGCGTTTCCTAGAGTGGTTGGGTGGCAAGGATTACCCCTTTGTGCGGATCGAGCCCTTGATCACGGTTTTCACGCCCGAGGGCGGTGAGGGGGCGGCGATGAAAACGCTGCGGGGGGCACTTGAGGATGCGGTCCAAGATTTGCCGGAAGCTGTGCAGCAAGGGGTATTTGCTTTGTTGGATCGTGCCGAAGAGCCGGGCTTGATGACCGACATCGTGAGTCAGCAGTTTGTGAATGACCCTGATTTGCGTCAGCAGCTTCTCGAGATGCCTTCGGCGGGCGCGAGGATCCCGTTGATCTGTGAGTATCTGCGCAAAGCGAGGGAAGGCGCGTGATCCTTATGGAGTCATGTGACGGAACTGTCACATGAACAAAAGTGATGAATCGCGGATGGGTGGTTGATGGTGTTCAAGCGAAACAAAAAGTTGTTTCAGCGACACCATGAAAATCGAATTTGTGACCGACACCTTCACGCCCGACATCAATGGCGTGGCAATGACCTTAGGGCGTTTGCGCGACGGGTTGCGGCAAAAAGGGCATCGGGTGCATGTCGTGCACACCGGACTCAAAGTCGGGCGCGGGGAGAGTCAGGCCGTGGCGGTGCCGCTGCCGGGGTATCCGGCGGTGCGGGTGGGTTTGCCCAAGCCCTTTGAATTTCGCACGCGGTGGATGGCGCGGCGGCCGGATGTGATTTACATCGCGACCGAGAGCTTGATGGGAAAATCGGCGATGAAGGCTGCCAACGCGCTTGGCATTCCGGTGGTGAGTGGGTTTCACACCAATTTTCACGATTACATGGATCGTTATCGTGTCGGCGTATTGCGGCCCTTGGCGATGTCGTATCTCAAGCGCTTTCACCAACGGGCCGACCGCACGGTGGTGCCATCGCGCGAGGTGGCGGATCGCCTCATGGCCGAAGGTGTGGCGCGGGTGCATGTCTTGGGGCGCGGGGTGGACACCGCATTGTTTTCGCCGAGCATGAGGTGCGAAGAGTTGAGGCGTTCGTGGGGGGCGGATCCGGATGTGCCGGTGGTGGTGATGGTGGGTCGCGTGGCTGCGGAGAAAAACTTTGATCTCGCGATGGCGACTTTTGAAAGGATGAGGGCCGAGGTGCCGGAGCTGCGTTGTGTGGTGGTGGGCGACGGTCCATTGCGGCCGAAGCTTGAGGCGGCATTGCCGTGGGTGCATTTTGTGGGAGTGCAAACCGGCGAGGAGCTCGCGCGGCATTATGCTTCATGCGATGTGTTGTTGTTTCCGAGTGAAACTGAAACTTTTGGAAATGTGTTGCTGGAAGGCATGGCCAGCGGCTTGGCATGTGTGGGATATGATTATGCTGCCGCGCGTTCGCATGTGGAGCATGGCATCAACGGCCTCAAAGTTGCGAAGGGCGATGCCGAGGCCTTCATCGCTGAGGCCGTGCGCGCGCTTCGGATGAATCCATCGCATGAGTTGCGAATTGCCGCGCGGCGAAGTGTCGAGTCGCTTGGCTGGGATCGGATTGTGGGCGGGCTTGAGGGTATCTTTCACGAAGCAGCGGCGACTTCGGTTGCGCGAGCAAAAATCAAGCGCCCGGCGAAGCGCGAAAAACTTTCATGCCGCACGGTGTTCCTTTCCGACATTCACCTTGGCACACGCGACAGCAAGGCTGATGAGGTCGTCGATTTCCTCAAGCACATCGAGTGCCGCAAGCTCGTGCTCAATGGTGAC
>JBEINR010000166.1:0-2291 GCA_040377995.1 Akkermansiaceae bacterium
CAAAAGTCATAATGCCAAAAGTTGCGAAAAGCATCAGCCGGTACCACACGGGATTCGCCGTCATCGCATCGGCCCACAACCTCGCGAGCCATGTCGCGATCGCCGCCACTGCAAAGGCCATGCCCGCCCACAGGTGACGCTCGGCAAGATCGCTGCCTGCATAGTCATCACCACTTCCGTGATACAAAAGAAATCCTGCCAAGGCGGCGACCACCGCGCTGATCATGCCAAGCGCCAACGCAAACCGCGATGGCCGCGCGTCCGCACGCCGCATCACCATCGCCGCCAGTTCCTGCAACAAAATCAGGACAAAAACCCCGATCGGAATGTGCAACACCAGCATGTGGAAACGACCGAGAAACAGCACGATGTCCGGCCACTTTTTGCCCGGCTCGCCAGCGACCAGCGGCAGCGCGATCAATGCCAGCGCCACCACCGTCGCACAGGCGGTCACAAGCATCAGCATCTTGCGGGTAAGGATGGGCGATGGTTTCTCGGACATGATTTTATTTCTAACTGCCCGGAGCTTCGGCGCATTTTGCGTCGCGGGAAAGGGGGAATTTCAACTCTGCGAATTCTAACAAGCTCCTTGCTTCGGTCATCGTTCGCCGCCAAGCTCCAGCAACCTCCAACGCCATGGACCCTGCCATCCTCAAAACATTGCACATCGCCGCAGCCTTCGGCCTCTTTGCTTCGCTCGGCTCCACACTGCTTGCCGGCTCACGCCAAAAGGCGGCTTCGATCCTTCACGGTGTGTCGCTCGTGCTAATCCTGCTGGTCGGCTTCGCCATGCTCAAGAAACCGCCGATGGATCAACATTGGTGGATGGTCAAAATCGGCCTCTGGCTCCTGCTCGGCGTCGCACCGCTCTTCGCCCGGCGCAAAATCCTTCCCGCGCCCGCCGTGCTGGTGATCAGCATCGCCGCCGCCGCGGCATCGGCATGGCTCGGCCTCGCCAAGCCATTCTGAAAAATTTCACGCGATCGCGAGATCAGATTTTTTCCACCTCCACATGCACTTCCATGCGGCAGTGGCCGTGACCGTGGTAGCTTCCGACCACCGGCGCCACATCATCGTAGTCCCTGCCGACAGCGACTTTGACATAGCGTTCGTCCGCAAGCGTGTTGTTGGTGGGATCAAAACCGATCCACCCCGCAGCGGGCAGATAAACCTCGCACCACGCGTGTGAAGCCTGCGCTCCGACCAAGGTGTCGCGCGGTCCATTGTACAAATATCCCGAGGCATAACGCGCCGCCACACCGACCGCTCGGCACATCGCCAACATCACATGCGTGAAGTCCTGGCAAACGCCGCGCCGCATTTGAAATGATTCCTCCACCTGCGTGCTCACGCCGGTGGCGCCCGGCTCGTAGCGAAACTCGCTGTGGATCCACTCCATCAATGCGCGGGCCCGTTGGTAGACCGAATCGAAGCCACCCGCGACATCGACCGATTGACGCCAGATCTCCGGCGTCCGGCTCACCCGCCGACTCTCTTGCACATACGGCCAAATCCGCTCGCGAATCGATGAATCGCGATACGCCTCACTCGTCGCTTCACGGCTTTCATCGGAGATATCCAAAGGCAGGTTGTGCACGCGGATGCGGCTTTCAATTTCCAATCGCGAGTGCGCGTCGGGCAACTCGAAGTGATGCGTCACATTCTGAAACAAATCCGTGAAGCGCCGCAATCGCGTC
Organism: Akkermansiaceae bacterium; assembly: GCA_040377995.1. Lineage (GTDB taxonomy): Bacteria > Verrucomicrobiota > Verrucomicrobiia > Verrucomicrobiales > Akkermansiaceae > Luteolibacter. The sequence goes on from JBEINR010000166.1 coordinate 1,698, forward strand.
GCCGGCAACACACGGATCAATGCCGAGATGGTTTTCTGATAGGGAAATGTACGCGGCTCAAGGTGCAGCGTGTTGACGCTTTGGGTGACCGGTAGACCGTAATGAAAAGTCGTCCGGTGAAGCACAGCGAGCCTCACCCCCGCCACCGACGGTTCTGACCCGGACAAACCACTCACTGCTGCTGTTGTTGTTGCATTTGCCATGCCGCCAAGGCTGATGACGACCTAGGCTCGCGCACCGCGTTAGTCTGGATGCGATCTGGCATCAAGACATAACTCTCGAAGATCGCCTCACCGATCGCGTTGAAGCGTTCCTGCAACGCATCAAGGTATCCATGAAGTCCGGCACCGAAGGCCTCGTCGACAGAGCCGTAGGCAAGGTCCGCAAGCAACCTTCCCGTTTCGCGCTCGGCCTTGTTGGAAAATGTCCCACGCGGCGTGCCCGAGATCCGGTGCAGGCTCACATCGACCCGCTCGACACAATAATGCACCGAGCGCGGAAACTGCGGGGAAAACAGCAGGAAATCGACCACGGCTTTGGCGCTGATCTGCCTTTGCACCGCGCGAAATGCCCCCAAGGCGCTGCACGATCGCA
>JBEINR010000015.1:0-9192 GCA_040377995.1 Akkermansiaceae bacterium
CAGCGCAGGCATTGCTGCGAAAATTTGGCGAAAGCAAAGCACAGACGTTGATCTGCGGGCCGATCGACCCAGGCTCACCAAAACGCTACGACCGCACCCTCGCCTCCAACCTGCGCGGACGCGCACTGCAGTTGTTTCCACGCGAGTGTTCGGCAATCAAAAATGCCGAACAACAAATCTCCAAAAAATCATCGCTGTTCTGTTTGGTAGGCAAAGAAGGATTGTATGCAGGCCTGCAATCACCGGCGCAATGCGATGGATTTTTCCCCGGCGGCACCAAGTTCATCCCGCAAAATTCCCCCGACACGATCAGCCGCGCAGGCGCGAAAATTGCCGAGGCCTTGCACCAACTCCAGCTCACCCGCAGGCCACCGCCAAGCGGCGCACGCTGGCTCGAACTCGGTGCCAGCCCCGGTGGCATGACCACCGAGTTGCTCGCGAGGGACTACGAAGTCATCGCCGTCGATCGCGCGCCACTCGATGCGCGACTCAAGAGCCGCAAAGGGCTCATGCCATTCGTCGCAGACGCGGCAGACTTCATGCCGCCACCGGGACTCACCTTTGATGCGATGCTTTGCGACATGAATGGCGACGCGCGCGATGCGATGCGGCAGCTTGCAAGGCTATCGAAAAACCTGCGGCCTGGAGGCATCGTCATCTTCACCCTCAAGCTGCCGGGCATCTCATCGATCGATGAAACCACCACCCTCGAATCCGAAGTGATCGGCATCGCCCGCAAGGCCGGGCTCAACAAAATTGCGACAAGGCACCTGACCTACAACCGCAACGAATTCACGATGTTCTTCGAGCGCGAGGCTTGAGAATCAACTCATGCGAGGTTGGTGAAAACCGCCTGCACATCGTCATCGTCCTCGAGCTTGTCGACGATCGTTTCGACTTCGACCATCTGCTCTTCGGTCAATTCAATCGGCTGATTCGGCAAGCGTTGCAGGCCCGACTTGCTGGCGGTGATGCCGAGGGCCTCGACCGCTTGGGAAAGCTGCGCAAAGGCCGTGTAGTCGCCGATGACCGAGACCACCCCATCGTCGAAATGCATTTCCTCAAGACCGGCATCGATGAGCTCGAGTTCGATCTCCTCGAGGTTCTTGCCTTCGGGCACCGGAAACTCGATCACCGACTTGCGCGTAAACATGAAGTCGAGAGCGCCTGAGTTGACCATTTGGCCGCCGTTCTTGTTGAAGATCGTTTTGATATTCGTCACCGAGCGGTTTGAGTTGTCGGTTGCGACCTCAATGAAAAACTGCGACCCGTGCGGGCCTTTCGCCTCGTAGGTGATCTCGGAAATTTCCGAGGCGTCCTTGCCGGCCGCGCGCTTGATCGCCGCATCGATGTTCTCGCGCGAGAGGTTCTGCGCTTTCGCGTTGGCGATGGCGACACGCAGTCGGGCGTTGCTCTCCGGATCGGGCCCACCATCCTTGGCGGCCAGCGTGATCGATTTGGCAAGCTTCGGGAACACCTTGGACATCGTGGCCCAACGCGATTCCTTGGCACGGCGGCGGCATTCAAAAGCTCTTCCCATGGCTATTCGTATCGGTAATTTATGTTAGAAGGGTCGAGAGCAGTGGCTTAGGCGCCGCCACCAACATCTCATCGCGGGGAACCATAAGATCTTCCATCGAACCAGGAAAGCCGGAAAAACGCGGCAGGTGAATGCCGACTTTCGATCAAAATCAGAAACCGCTCGCCGGAAGTGAAGGGCTCGGCTTAATACTCTGGTCATGCGAGTGCTCGCCATCGATCCAGCTGTTCGCAACACCGGCTATGCCGTGCTTGAGGGCGAGGCCCGCAGTCCGGTGGTGCTCGCTTACGATGTGATTTCCATTCCCAAGTCCTTACCGCAATCGGCGGCGCTGGCGGCGGTGCGCAGTCATCTCGCGAACCTCATTACAAAATTCCAGCCCGATGAAGTTGCGGTCGAGGGCATCATTTATGTGCAATCGCATCAGACCGCGATCTCGATGGGTGCGGCGCGTGCGGCGGCATTGATTGCGGCGGCCGACCATGGATTACCGGTTTACGAATATTCGCCCAAGAAGGTGAAAAGCGCGGTCGTGGGGAAGGGGAATGCCGACAAATCGCAGGTCGCATTCATGGTGCGCGCCTTACTCGGGCTTGCCGAAACGCCGCCCTCCGACGCTGCCGACGCGCTCGCGATCGGCATCGCCCACTTGCAGGCCTCGGATCCGCTTAAGGCAAAACTTCTCGATCGCCGCCTCGTCTGAGCGCGGTGGTTCTTTCCAAGCGCCATCGCGAAGTCCATCATCCGCATCAGCCGCCAGTCCCTCGATGCTCGAAATCATCCATCTGCCCGATCCCATTTCCTATGAGGATGGCTTGCGTCTGCAAGAGGCGAGGGTCGATGCGCTGCTGGCGGGTGCGGCGGGCGATGCGGTTTTTTTGCTCGAGCATGAACCGGTTTACACGATCGGCCGCTTGAAGGACCGCAGTTCTTTGCGCGATGCGGAAAAGCTTCCGTGCCGAGTGTTTGAAACCAATCGCGGAGGTCAGGCGACCTATCACGGTCCGGGCCAGTTGGTGGGATATCCGGTGCTCGATCTTAACCCGCGCGGCAGGGATCTTCACGCACATTTGCGCTCGCTTGAGGAAGCGCTCATCCTTGCATGTCAGGCCTTTGGTGTGGATGCGCAAAGGCGCGAGGGCCTCACCGGTGTGTGGGTAGGCGATCGCAAGCTCGCATCGATCGGTGTAGGCGTGCGCAAATGGATCAGCATGCACGGCTTTGCGATCAACATTACGCGCGAATCGTTGCCGCCATTTTTTGCGATTACCCCCTGCGGCATCGATGGGGTGGTCATGAGTTGCCTTGAAAACGAAGCTGGTCGATCGATCAGCATGCGCGAAGCGTCAGCGGTAATCGGCGAAAAATTGCGCGATTTGTTTGCCCTCACTCCCCGATCACACTGACGGCGATTTGGCGGGTGTGCGGGCGGCTGCGGTGTTCGAAGAGAAAGATGCCCTGCCAGGTGCCAAGGGTCATGCGGCCGTCGATGATCGGAATGACCTCACTCGTGCGGGTGAGTGCCATGCGGATGTGGCTGGGCATGTCGTCGGGTCCTTCGAGGGTGTGAATGAACCACGGGGTGTTTTCCGGCACGAGTTTTTCGAAAAACACCTCGAGGTCGCGGCGCGCCGAAGGGTCGGCATTCTCCATGATCACGAGGCTTGCGCTGGTGTGGCGCACGAAGACGGTGACCGTGCCGTTTTGAATCGTCGAGCGTGAGACGATCGCGGCGATCTGACTGGTGATTTCGCTCGTGCCCTTGCCGTGGGTATTGACGGAAAATGTTTCGGTGTGTGCGGTCATGGGGTGTGTGGGTTTTTATTGGCGATCAGATGCATTTGAACACCCACTTGCCGTGGGCTTCGCCTTGCTCCATCGCGATGTGAGCGGTGCGAAGGTTTTCGACGCTCAGGGAATCAAACACGCGGGTGTGGATTTTTGGAAATTTCCCAGCCTCGCAGCGTGCGGCAATTTTCGCGAGGATGCGACCTTGTTCGTGCATGTCGGGCGATTGAAATTTTGCGCGCGCGGCCATGAATTCCCATGCGATGCGCACGCACTTCGCTTTGAGCGGATCGCCGAGGTTGAGTGTCTCGCGGGGTTCGACGATGAGTCCGAGCGTGCCGAATGGTGCGATGAGTTGTGAGGTTGCCGACCAATGGATTTCGGGCTGATGCAGATTGGCGATGAATGGATACGAGGCAAAACCCAAGGCTTCGGATTGAGCGATCATGTCTTCGCGATGGTTGATCACATGATGCGCGCCAAGTTGCTGGCACCATGCGATCGTTTCCGCTCGCGAAGCGGTGGCGATGACGGTGAGTCCGGCATCACGAGCGAGCGGAATGAGCGCCGAGCCGACACCGCCCGCACCATTGATGATCAGAATCGCCTTGCCGCGATCCTTGCCATCGGGGCTCACGCCCATGCGTTCGAAGAGCAACTCCCATGCGGTGATGCCGGCCAGCGGTAGTGCCGCGGCTTCTTCGAATGACCAGTTGCGCGGTTTGTGCGCGACGAGTCGGGCATCGACCGCTTGCAGCTCGGCGTTGCAGCCGGGGCGTGTGAGGTCGCCGGAATAAAAGACCTCGTCGCCGATATTGAAATCGCGGACATCGTTGCCAATTTCAATCACCGTTCCCGCCGCGTCCCAACCGAGGATGCGCGGTGCTTCTTGAATCGTTTCGCCAAGGGATTTGCGAACCTTGGTATCCACTGGATTCACCGCACAGGCGTTGATGCGAACGATCAGATCGCCCGGTCCGGGAGTGGGGTCTTGTGCTTCGAATTCCACCAAGCAAGCGGGGTCCGAGGTGGGTAGAAATTTGCGTGCGCCGATGGCTCTCATCGAAGGCATTCAAGCGGCAAGTGGCCGCTCATGGCAACAGCGGTTTCAAGCCTATCCAACTGCAGCCGAGGCTGATGACCCATGGCAGCGTGAAGATGCTTGCCACCGTGGTGAAGACCACCGCCTGCACCGCGATGGCGGGTCGGCCGCCATAGATTCGCGCGAGAAGGATCGGAGCCATCGCCGCCGGCATGGCCGCTTGCACGACGAGGATCTGACGTAGGCCTTCGGCGATCGGCAGGAATTTTGCCAACACCAAAAACACCGCAGGTATGAGCATGAGCCGCACGACTACCGAGCCGAGCGCGATTTTCCATGTCGGTTTCTCCGCACGCGCCAGGTCCATGATGGCCGAGCCGGTGATCATGATGCCGATCGGAAAAGCTCCCGCGCCGGCCATCGAGAGTGCCTTGCGTGCGGGTCCCGTGCAATGTGCGTCGAGGTTGGTGGCGACCAGCAGCACACCGATCGCCACTGCGATGAGCGGACCATTGATGATGCGGCGCCACGGGATGCCGCCGTGTTCGTTCATGATCAGCACGCCGACCGACCAGATCGCAATTTCGACGCCGATGTTGTGCACAAAGAGGATGGCAAGTGCGCCGCCACCCCACAGGATTTCGACCACTGGCGCGGCATTGAAGCCGAAGTTTTGGCAGCCGCTGGCCAATGCAAAGGTGCGCCTGCCCCTCCCTTTCTCAAGCCCGATGAGCCAACCGAAGAGATAACCGATGAAAATTCCCACTGCGATCATGCCGAAGCCGAGAGCGATCGAGCTGACAATGATCGAGCCCGCCTTGATCGATTCGCTGCCGAGGATTTTGTCGACGATGAAACAGGGAACGAGGACCGAGTAGACCAGTCGCGTGATGCCGTCGATGTGCTCTTTTGCAATTGTCCCGGTCCATCGAAAGACCACGCCCATCAGGATGAGGATGTACACGGGCATGGCTGAAAGCAGTACCTCCGTGTGCGAAATCATGCGTGAGCATCCGGGCATCGATGCCTGGCGAGCAAGCGCATATTCCTCAAATTCAATCCCTTGCCAGCCACATCGGGCATTGGCGCGCGGGGATTTTCGTGCGATGCTTGCCGCATGGACTTCGCAGAGGTCACCTGTCCGACATGCTTTGAGTTTTTCGAGGTGGTGGTGCCGCCGCCGGAGGAGCAGCCTGCGGAGGTGGATTACGATTGCGAGGTATGTTGCCGGCCGATGGTCATCGTGTTCAACGGCGAGGAAGTTTACGCGAAGGGCTTGGGGGAATGAAGAAGGAGCCTGACCCATCATTTGTGCCGCCTGGTGCGCGTTATTCCGGTTTGCTGCCGCAAAAGGGGTGGCCGGTGCGCAACTTGAAATTTTTACGCCATCGCGTCGTGCCCGGCATGTTTCGCCGCCGTGCGGGTAATGTGCTCGAGCCGGTGCTGGCGCCGCCGGAGGAAGGCAAGGTGCGCGTCACATGGATCGGGCACGCATCGTTTTTCCTGCAGTTTGCCGGGCACTCGGTAATCGTCGATCCGAACTGGGCGAAGTGGCACGGGCCGGTGAAACGCCATCGTAAGCCTGGGCTCGACCTGCATGGCGTGCCGGAGGTCGATCTCGTGTTGGTGACGCATGCGCACTTCGATCACTTGCACAAGCCGAGCCTCAAGATTCTGCAGGCCCGCGAGGGAATCGTCGTGCCTAAAGGCAGCGGATCCTTGGTGAAAAAACTCGGGTTTCCCGCGACCTACGAGATGAGCGTTTGGGATCAACTGCAGTTTGATCAACTCGAGATCGTCCACACGCCATCACACCATTGGGGCGCGCGTTTCATTCACGACACGCATCGAGATTACGGCGGCTACATCGTGCGGGCCGGCGGCAAGAGCGTGTTTCACTGCGGTGATAGCGCGTACTTTGGCGGCTTCGCCGAAATAGGCGTAAAGCACAACATCGACATCGCGTTGATGCCGATCGGCGCCTACGAATCTCCGAGCGGACGCGATGTGCACATGAACCCTGAGGAGGCTGCGCGCGCCTTCATCGACCTCAACGCGAAATTGCTCATCCCGATGCACTACGGGACCTTTCCGCTCGGCAATGAGCCGCACAGCGAGCCGGTCGAGCGCTTGCTGGCGGAGGCCGACCGCCTTGGAATCAGTGAGCAGGTGCTGGTCCCGGAAGAGGGGGTCGGAATCGAGTGGTAAAATCTGCGGGCTGTGCGAAGTTGTCGGCCTCGTGAAATCATCCGCGATCAAATCCTGTTGGATGGCGCTGCTGGGCATGTTGCCGCTGCTGGCCTCCTGCGAACCCGACAAGAAACCGATGAACGACCATCCCGCCGCACTGCCGCAAGTTCCCGAAAATGCCGAAGTCGCAACTTTAGGCGCGGGCTGTTACTGGTGCATCGAGGCGGCACTGAGACAGATCGACGGCGTGTATTCGGTGACCTCCGGTTTCATGGGCGGGCATATGCCCAATCCGACCTACGATGATGTGTGCGGTGGCGACAGCGGTCATGCCGAAGTCGTGCGGGTGGTTTTTGATCCGAAAAAAATCAGCTACCCTGCGCTGCTCGACTGGTTCTGGAAATTGCACGATCCCACGACGCTCAACCGCCAGGGCAATGACGTCGGCACCCAGTACCGCTCGGTGATTTATTTCCATTCGGACGCACAGAAAAAGGCCGCCGAGGCCTCGAAAGCTGCGGCGGCGCCAAAGTTTGACGACCCGATTGTGACCGAGATCAGTGCCGCATCGGAGTTTTACCCAGCGCCGGAGTACCATCAGGATTATTATTTCCAGAACAAGTCCAAGAACCCGTATTGCCGCTTTGTGATCGAGCCCAAGCTCAAAAAGCTCAAGCTCGACCATTGAGATTGGCTCCCGGCGTTCTTTTTTCGGGGCTTGGATATTGCGGAAATGCTGGCATTTTACGACCAGTCCTGCACGCGCCATGCTATCCTCGATTCGCAAGCCCATCTTCCTGATCGCCGTTTTTTTCGTCGCCTACGGAGCGGTTTCCGCCCTGCGCAAGTGCGCGAGCGGTGAAAGCCCATCGGCCTGGCTGCCGGGGCTTTCACAAAAACCATCGGAGCAACGCCCGGAGAAGTTCACGCTGCCCGAGCTGCCGCCGCTCAATGTCGGCAATGTCGAATTACTCTCAAGACTCAACGAAGAATACGCGAATCTCACCCGCGCGGTGGTGCCATCGGTGGTGAGCATCGACACGCAAGGTTACAGCACCCAGCGTCTCGCGGATTTTTGGGGGCGTGTCTTTGAAAGACGCATGCCGACGCAGGGTCAAGGCTCGGGCGTGATCGTTTCGAAGGAAGGTCATGTCGTGACGAATCACCATGTCGTGGCGGGCCAGCAGAAATTCCGCATCTTGCTGCATGGTGGGAAATCTTACACCGCACGCCTGATCGGTGAGGATCGCCTGCTCGACATCGCGGTGCTCAAGATCGATGACAACGGCCCCTTCCAACCGCTCAAGCTCGGCGATTCGTCGCAGGTGCAGGTGGGTCAGTTGGTCTTCGCCGTCGGCAACCCCTTCGGGCTCGGCGAAACGGTGACGCAGGGAATCATCTCCGCCAAGGAACGCTCGATCTCCGACAACCAACGCGACCTTTTTCAAACCGATGCGGCGATCAACCCCGGCAACTCCGGTGGACCGCTGGTGAATTTGCGTGGCGAAATCATCGGTATCAATGCTGCGATCTTTTCACCCGATCGCCAGAATCCCGGCTTCCAAGGCGTGGGCTTCTCGATCCCTTCGAACGATGTGCGCGATACCATCGAGCAGATTCTTGAGCGCGGTCGACCGATCCGCGGATTTCTCGGTGTGCAGATGCGAGACCTCGACCTGACGCTGCGTTCGCAGCTCGATTACGGCGGTGAGAGTGGCGCCTTGGTGACGGCGATCGTTCCCGGTTCACCGGCGGAAATGTCAGGCCTACAGCAATGGGATGTGATCGTTTCGCTCGATGGCAAAGCCATCCAATCGTCGAACCAGTTGTTCAGCCTCATCCAAAGCTCGCGCGTCGGAGGGGCGGTCGCGATCGAAGTGTGGCGCAGCGGATCGATCGTGAAACTTCAGGCGAAAATTGCCGAGAGCGACGCTGATGCACCGGTGCCGCCGGGCAAATGATTCTTTTTCGGCGCTGTACCCTCCCTCACTTGTTCCCCTCATGAAAGCTCCTCACTGGTTTTTGGTTCTCGCTGGCGTATTGGCCGTCTCTGCAGTTGCGCTGTGGTTCATCCGCCCCGGTGTGCCGCAAAAATCGCAAGGTAAGCCGCAAGCGCCGGCGCTCATGCCGACACCTGCCGAACCTGCGCCGAGCGCCGAACCAGTCGCGCCCGAAGCGCCGCCCACTCAAGCGGTCATCGTCGCGAGCGACGCGAATCCCGCGGAGCTCATCAGGCGCATCGCCGCCGCGCTGGAATCGGGTGATGTCACGGCGCTTGAAAAATTTCTGGGCTATTCTCGTCTCGACGATGCAAGCCGCGAAGCGTTGCGCGATCTGCTCGCCTCGAAGCCAAGGCTCGCACAAGGCGGCGGCATCCGCGAGGTCGGTGAGCTGGAATTGAACAAGCGCACGCGTTGGGTACTCGAGCTCGAGGGCGGTGGATCCATGGTGCTCGATTTGATCAATGAGGCCGGACTCTGGTCGGTGGAAAAATTTGTTTTGCCCGCGCATGAGGGTCAAACCTCGGGGCCAGCGATGCCAAATGATTCGCTCGCGGTGGCCGATGGTTTTTTGCAGGCGGTGCTGAACCAGAAGTTCGAAATCGCGCGCACGCACGTGGATCCGAAGTCGG
>JBEINR010000049.1:0-6078 GCA_040377995.1 Akkermansiaceae bacterium
AAAAACCACCGAGCCGATGTCGCGTCCTTCCATCACCACATTTGAGTGTTGGGTGAATCCGCGTTGAAGGCCGATGAGTGCTGCGCGCACTTCGGGGATGGCAGAGATCGCCGAGACATTTGAGTTCACCTTTTCGCTGCGAAGTTCATCGCCGGGGTCGAAGCCATCGATGGTGATGGTCGAGCTGATGCCATCATGTCCGCACTCGATGTGGATGCGATGCAGCAGGTTTGCCACTGCCGCGCTGTCGTGCGGATCGATGTGTTCGCCGAGCGCCTTCCATGTCACGGCACGGTACATCGCGCCCGAGTTCACCATCACGAGCCCGAGCCTTTGTGCGAGCAGGCGTGCGACGGTGCTTTTGCCAGAGGCGGCGGGGCCGTCGATGGCGATGGCGAAATGATTGGAGTCGGGCGCGTTCACAAAGGGCGTGTGGTTGGCAGCATGAAATCGGCAGGCATGGTTTTTTCGCGGCGAATGGCATCGAGATGATGCGCGAATCCTGGGTAGGATGTGTTCACACATTCGGTGTTGCGAATGATGGTTTCACCTGAAGCGAAGAGACCGGCGATGGCAAAGGCCATGGCGATGCGGTGGTCGCCGAAGCTATCGATCTCCGCAGCATGCAGTGGCGAGCCGCCGGTGATTTCCATGCCATCCTCGTACTCGGTGACATTGCCACCCATCGCGCGGAGGTTGTTGACGACGGTCGTGATGCGATCGGTTTCCTTCACGCGAAGTTCGCTGGCATTGCGGATGACCGTGGTGCCATCGGCAAGCGCGGCGGCAACAGCAAGCACCGGGATCTCATCGATGAGGTTGGGAATTTCGCTTTCGAAAATCGTCGTGCCCTTGAGCTTCGCGCCGTGGACTTCGATGTCGCCGATCGGTTCGCCGGCTGCTTGATGCGGCGTCTCGATGATGTGGGCGCCCATGCGATTGAGTGCGGTGATGATGGCGGTGCGCGTTGGGTTGAGTCCGACATTGCGCAGGGTGAGTCGGGCGCCGGGCAGTGCGGCGGCGGCGACCAGCCAGAATGCCGCGCTGGAGATGTCGCCGGGCACGGTGAAGTCGCAGGCCTGCGGAACTTGGCCGCCGGTGAGTGAGATCGAGTCGCCAGCGTGGATCGTGTTGACGCGGAACGAGGCGAGCATGCGCTCGGTGTGGTCGCGCGTGGTGGCGGGCTGGATGACCGTGGTGGTGCCTTTGGCAAACATGCCGGCGAGAAGCACCGCGCTTTTCACCTGCGCGCTGGCGACCGGCATTTCATAAGTGATCGGGCTAAGCGTCGCCGGATGAATCCGCAGCGGCGCGCAGCCGGGTTTTTCACCGAGCGTTTCGATGTGGGCACCCATCTGCGCGAGCGGGATGGTGATGCGACCCATCGGGCGTGAGGAAAGCGAGGCGTCGCCAAACAATTCCGAAGTGAAAGTTTGTCCCGCGAGCAAACCCGCGAGCAGTCGCATGCCGGTGCCGGAGTTGCCGCAGTCGATCGGTTTCGCGGGGGCCTTGAGCTGCATCGATTGACCATGGATGCGCAAGTGCGTCGGGCCATAGCCGGCGAGTTCTTCGATCACCTCGTACTCGGCGCCGAGCGCCTTCATCGCGTTGAGCGTGTTCAGGCAGTCTTCGCTGGGAAGGAAATTTTTGATGGTGCAAGTGCCGTTGGAAAGGCCGCCAAGGATCGCGGCGCGGTGTGACATGCTCTTGTCGCCTGGCACGCTGAACTCCGCGTGGATTTTTGAAATGGATGTGACTCGGAACTCGGACATGGATCGGGTGGCAGGCTATCTAACAGATTTGCGCGGCGTGCAACAACGGCGTGATGTCAGCCGGCTTGGAGTGGAAATTTTTTCTCCGCGTGCATCGCTTGCAGCGTGTCGCGCGGTTGTTTGGCCTCGGCGAGCCATTGAAGGGTAGTTTGCTGGTCGCCGTTTTCCAGCAGGCTAAGGATCGTGTTGAGATCGGCGATGGTTTCGCGTAGCGGCGCAAGCAGCGCGGCGCGGTTTTCGGTGACGATCTCGGCCCACATGTCGGGATTGCCGGAGGCGACGCGGGTGGTATCGCGCAGACCGCCACCGCCGAAGCGTCCATCGGCGGGATTTTTGAGGCAAACGTGCGCGGCGCTTGCGGCGATGAGGTGGGGCAAATGGCTGATGCGTGCGACCAAGGCATCGTGCGCGGTCGGGCTCATCCATGCGGTGTGGCAACCGATCGACTGCCAAAATGCTTCGAGCGCCATGCCGCGAGGACCGGCTGTTTCGCCTTCGTGCGTGAGCAGGCAGGCGGCACCTTCAAAGAGCGTCGCGCTGGTGGCCGAGAGCCCGTTGCGCTCGGATCCCGCCATCGGATGGCTGCCGATGAAATCGATGCCCTTCGCCGCAAGCAGTGGCTCGAGTTCGCGATGGGGGGCTTGCTTCACGCTGCCGACATCGGTGACGAGGCAAGTGGCGGGCATGCCGGCCTCGATCGCGGCTGCGACGAGTGCGGGCATTGCACCGACTGGCACGCAAAGCACCACCAGATCGGCGCCTTCGACAGCGAACTTGAGATCATCGGTAGCACCATCGATGCCGAGGGCGCGTGCATCGGCCGCCGTTTGCGCCTTGCGCGCCCAAAGCCTCACGCGCGGGGCCTGCGCTTGCGCGGCGAGTGCCAGCGCGAGCGATCCGCCGAGAAGCCCGCTGCCAAGAATGCTGATGTTCGGAAAGTCGGCGTTCATTCGAAAAAAAACCGGGTCCTGTGTGTTGGACCCGGTTGGTTGAAAGTGAAAAAATCGACCGGGGGGGAACGAGGCGATCAGGGAACGCGGAAATACTTTTTCTCCGCCGCGGGATAGGTCGGGTCTTGCACGAGTGTGCCGCTCGGAATGTCGCGCACATCGACGACCTTGTTGTTGTAAGGGCTGAAGACAAAGCCTTCCTTGCCAGGCACTTTACTGGCGTAGGAGTACTCGGGCTTCTTGACCGTGGTCGCGGGCTTTTCAGCAGAGCTGGTGGTCGTCGAGGTGGAAGAAGCGGCAGGCTTGTCGGTCGGCTTGATCGAGCTTTCGGCCGAGTCAGCGCTTGTGATGCTGGCACCATCTGCCGATGTGGTTTCAGTAGCGGCTTCCTTCTTTTTCATTTCCTTGAGCTTTTGCTCTTCGGCTTTTTTCTCCGCCTCAGTCTTGGTTGGAGCAGCTTGCGTGGCTGGCGCGGTGGCGGAAGTGGAAGATTTTTTGGTTTTCTTGCGGTTGGCTCCCTCGTCGTAGGGATAGCAGGAAGCAAGCAGGGCGCAGAGTGCGACGCTGATGACCGAAGCGATTCGTGTGTTCATGGCGGTTCGATGTGTGGAATGGACGACGCCGGATCCGGCAAATTTCGTGCGGCCGACTGGTGGGCATGATGCTACGGATCGGCGTGGCGTCAAGCAAGGTCCTTGCCGCAATGCGGGGAAACTGGCGAAAATTTCCCGATGCTCTGACTTGCGCCCAGGCCCGGAAAGCGGTTCAAAGCGCGGTAGCCATGCCGGATGCCACGATACAAACACATGGGAAAGTGCTCGAGACGCGGGGCGCGGTGCTCTACCGGGTCGAGCTGCCGAATGGCAAAGTGATCCTTGCACACCTGTCGAAGGAGCTCGCCGATGCCGCCGCGACATTTGCGGTGGGCGACGAGTTGCTGCTCGAGCTCACGCCGTTTGACTTTGACCAGGCAAGGATCCTGGCCGGCCGCGGCGCTTGAGCGGATCATTCAAAATCAAACGAGCGCGGCCGTTTCGGCTGGAGCCGGAAGCGCCCGCCTCTGGCCTCGCGGAGGGGATCGAAGACCGAGTCCATGCCGACCTCCTTGATTTCATACACATGCGCCATCAGTTCGCCGAGGCGACCTTTGGGGAATCCGCGCTCCTTGAACCATGCGAGGTATTCGACGGGAAGATCCATGAGTGGCACGCCTGATGGCGGATGGGCCTTGATGCCGAATTTCCCGAAGGGCATGTGGGCCTGCGAAATTTCCACGAGCAAATTGCGAAAATCATCGCGATCGATTTCGGTGATTTGGCGCATGTGCGGCAAACATGGCAGATGTGTGGGTTGATGTGAAGGGTCGCGTGGAGGCTTTGAATCAAGGCATTTTGTTTGGGTTTCCTGATGTTTTGTTTTGACGAAGCATTCGGCACTTCGTATCGAATTTCATTCGCCGATGATGAAGTGCCCGAGATGTGTCCAGAGCATTCACCGCGCGGCGGAGTTGTGCCCGCATTGTGGATTTTCGATTGCGGATGCGGACTTCGCTTATGGTGATGACGAGGTGAGCCTGCGCTCGCTGGCGGACGGGGCTGGCATCTTCGGGCATGGTCAACGCGAGCGTGTTGAGGCGGCGATGGAGCGTGTGTCGCGGCGCTTCCCGCAGTTGTTTGTCGCGGTGTACACCGGCTCGCTCGGCGAGGTGGCAAACATCCGTCAATTTGGTTTTTGGTTGTTGAATCGCGCGGCCTTCGAGGATGTGCCGGCGGACAAGCCGAACGAGGCGGGCATTTTGATCACCATCGATCCCGAGTCGAAAGCGGCGGGCATGGTGTTTGGTTACGCGCTCGATGGCTTGCTCGACGAATCGGACACCTTTGAATGCCTTTCGCGCGCACATGGTCACTGGCTTGAAGGGCGTTATGCCGAGGGGCTCGTTAAATTGCTGGCGCACCTCGAAGGGATTTTGATCAAGCGAAGCCGCCAGGCCCGGCGCGACCCCGGGCATTTCCGCCGCAAGCTCATGCCACCGGTGCTGAGCCGCGATGGCTTGAAGCGGATGCGCGACGGTCATGTGCCCGCGAAGGAGGAAAGGACAACAAGCTCCATCGAATCATGAAGCGGGCATGGGTCATCTTGCTGGCGCTGGCCACTTTGCTGCCTGTGGCCGATGCGCGCGAGGAGCGTAAGCCCAAGCGCGAGAGCGCCGCGGTCGCGAGCAAAAGCAAAAAGCAAGCGACGAAAAATTCACGCAAGTCGAAGGCCAAGGAGGAAACGATTACTGAGCCAAAAGCCCCGGTCGAGCCCGCCGCCGATCCACTGCTCGATGCCAAGGCTGCGTATGTCGATAAGCGCCCAGAAAGTTTTCTCGTCGACCCGCAGTTGTTGTTGGGCGTCGGCGAGCGCGAGGAACGACTGACCTTTCTGAACTACCACGCCGGCGATTCGGCGGTCGACCTCTATGTCTATCTCTACCGCGCGGATCAGGAGATCCCGAAAGATTGGCACGACGAACATTGGGTCGACAAAATTTTCGGCGGCGTAAGACCGGCGGTGGTGGTCTTTTATCATGTCGGAAAACCACAGGCATCGACGATGCGCGTGACGCGACAATTGGCCGAAAAGGTTTCGATGCCCGAGCGCCAGCGCGCGATGGAAAATGCGGTGATGCAGGCACTCAAGAAGTCCGACCGCGCGGGCCAGTTCGAGGCGTTTCTGGTGCAGATGTCGATCCGCATCTACTTGATGGAGCGCATGATGGGCGGCGAGAAAAAGGATGAAGCTGCAACGCCGGTCGCCAGCAAGAAGAACGAGAAAAAATCCGCGCCTAAAGGCATCGAAAAATTTCGTCCGCTTATCGACATGGTGGCGCCGTATGTCGTGCCCGGAGTTTCGGCGATTGGCGCAATTGTTTTGCTGTGGGTGGTGAGTGCGGTGCTGCGGCACCGGGCGCGCTATCGCTTTCCCGAATTTGAGGTCGAGCCGCGATTGGGCGGTCCACATGCGGCGGGTGTGGGCGCGGTGATTTCATTTGGCCGCGCGGCCCCCTCCCCTGCGTTCCAACGCGAACAAATGCCGGAGTACCTGCGGCGGGCCTGACCCGCGCGTGAAAGAACCACTTCTTCACCATGGTGCCGGTGTCCCGCCCGCTGCCTTTTCTTGAACTCTTGGCTGTTATGGGAATCGGCGCCGCGAGCCGCGTCGCCCTACCTTCGTTAACCGAGGTTTGGCTCCCAGCCTGCGCGATAGTTTCGCTTCATGAGCGCGCGTGCTTCGGGCAGGCCGCGCACTTCCATGCTGGCGGAGTCCCAACCGATCTTGCGGCGCATGCGCACGGCGAGGTTGCCGGCGAG
>JBEINR010000211.1:0-1809 GCA_040377995.1 Akkermansiaceae bacterium
CGCCGCGGCCGCGACGACGCGGCGCCAGCCAGCCTGGCACTTCGCCAATTCATCCCGGAAGTAGCCATCGAGCATGAGGTTCACCAGACCCGGATCCTTGTCGAAGGCTTCCTTGATCTTGCCGAGGAACCGGCTGCGGATGATGCAACCCCCGCGCCACATCAGCGCGATGCCGCCGTAGTTGAGATCCCAGCCGTACTCCTTCGCGGCCGCACGCATCAGCATGTAGCCCTGCGCATAGCTGACCATCTTCGACGCGTAGAGCGCCTTCCGGATGTCCTCCACGAAAGCGGCACGATCCGCGTCGAGCTTCGGCTCGGGTCCCTTCAAAACGGACGAGGCGGCCACGCGTTCGTCCTTCATGGCGCTCACGCAGCGGGAGAAGACAGCCTCCGCGATCAAGGTCACCGGCTGGGCGAGGTTGGCCGAGTCGATCACCGTCCACTTGCCCGTGCCCTTCTGGCCGGCAGTGTCGAGGATCTTGTCCACCAGCGCGCCGCCATCGTCATCCTTCTTGGCGAGGATGTTTGCGGTGATCTCGATCAAGAAGCTGTCGAGGTCCCCGGCATTCCACTCACTGAATACCGCGGCCATCTCGTCGGCCGTCATACCGAGCCCCTCCCGCATCAGCTCATACGCCTCGCAGATCAACTGCATGTCGCCGTACTCGATGCCGTTGTGGATCATCTTCACATAGTGGCCGGCACCACCGGGACCGATGTGAGTGACGCAGGGTTCGCCGTCCACTTTGGCGGAGATGCTTTCGAAGATCGGTTTCATCACATCCCAAGTCGAGGCAGGGCCGCCGGGCATGATCGATGGGCCCTTGCGCGCGCCTTCCTCACCGCCGGAAACGCCGGCACCGATGAAGCGGAAGCCAAGATCGCCGAGCCATTGGTCGCGGCGTTCGGTGTCGGTGTAAAGCGAGTTGCCGCCATCGATGATGATGTCGCCCTTGTCGAGCAGCGGGATGAGTTGCTCGATGACCGCATCGACGGGTCCGCCGGCCTTGACCATGATCATGATCTTGCGCGGTGCGGCGAGCGACTGAACGAAGTCCTCGAGGCTTTTTGCGCCCATAAGTTTTTTGCCCGGATGCGCAGCGACGAATTCGTCGGTGACCGAGGTTGTGCGGTTGTACACCGAGACCTGGAAGCCGCGGGATTCCACATTGAGCACAAGATTCTGGCCCATGACGGCCAGTCCGATCAGTCCGAAGTCGCTTTGATTCATGGTTGTTAACGCCGGGTTTGCGGGCGGCGTGGCTGTGTAAAGAGCATCGAGCTCGCATGCAACCCCTTGTTGCAAGCAGGGTGAAATTGCGCATACTCCCTCAGTGAACCTGCCCAACGCCATTTCTCTTTCGCGACTTGTTCTGACGGCGGTGTTCATCGGTGCGACCATGGTAGGCGCAACTTTTGGCCCGTGGCTGGCTTTGGCGGCCTTTGTGGTGGCGGCGATCAGCGATTTTGTCGACGGTTGGCTGGCCCGCAAACTCGGCATGGTGACGGCGATGGGCAAGCTGTTAGATCCCTTGGCCGACAAGGTGCTGGTGTGCGCCGCATTTGTGTACCTCAGCGAGCAGGGGCTTTGCCCGGTGTGGGTGACGGTGCTGATCATCGCCCGCGAGTTTCTCGTGACAGGTCTGCGGCAGATCGCAGTCGAGGCGGGGCAGGTCATCGCGGCCGATGGCTGGGGGAAATGGAAGACTGCGATGCAATTGACTTTTTGTATCACCTGTCTGGTGTGGTTGGCAGTGAGCCGGAGCGAATCGCAGGGTGCGGTGGCTGATTTTTTTCGCATGCTGTC
>JBEINR010000110.1:0-3274 GCA_040377995.1 Akkermansiaceae bacterium
GCGCCTCGCCCCCGGCAAAACGCTCGCAGAAATCACCGAGATCATCCGCACCAACATGGCCCAGGAACGCAAGCGCCGCATCGATGACATGAAGGTCAACCAGATCGTCGCGCACTTCACCAATCAGGCGGATTTCGAACTCCCCGAAGAACTCGTCGCCAGCGAAACCCAAAATCAGGCCGATGCCATGGTCCGCCGCGGCGTCCAATCGGGCGTCACCGAAGACCAAATCCAATCCCAGCAAGACGACATCTTCGCCAACGCAAAACAGCAGGCCGTCTCCAATCTTCGCGCGAATTTCATCCTCCAGGAAATCGCCTGCGCCGAAAAAATTGCGGTCAACGACAACGAACTCGTCAACCACCTCCTGCAGCTCGCCGCTGCCAGAAAGGTCGCGCCCAAGAAATTCATCGCCGACATGCGCCGCTCCGGCCGGATTTCCTCCATCCGCAGCTCGATGATCATCGGCAAGGCCATTGACTTCCTCGTCGAGCACGCCGATGTTGTGGAATCGGCGGAAGCCGCACTCACCGAAGAGTAAAATGACCATCAACAATCCGACATCCATGAGCACCGCCCCCCGCAACAGCTATTATGTTCCCGTCGTCATCGAACAAGATGGCCGCGGCGAACGCTCGTTCGACATCTACTCGCGCCTGCTCAAGGACCGCATCATTTTCATCGGCACCCCGATCGATGACTTTGTTGCAAACTCGGTGATCGCCCAGTTGCTCTTCCTCCAGATGCAGGATCCGAAAAAGGACATCCACATCTACATCAACTCGCCGGGCGGATCGGTCACCGCCGGCCTCGCAATGTACGACACGATGCAGTTCCTCACCTGCGATGTAAACACCTACTGCATCGGCATCGCGGCCTCGATGGGCTCGGTGCTCCTCACCGCTGGCACCAAGGGCAAGCGCTTCTGCCTGCCCAACTCGCATGTGATGATCCACCAAGTTTCCGGCGGGGCTCAAGGCACCGCTTCCGATGTCGAGCGCACCATCGGTTTCATGTTCAACCTCAAGAAACGCCTCAATGGCATTCTTGCCAAACACACCGGCAAGACGATCGAGCAGGTCGAACACGATTCGGATCGCGACAACTACATGACCGCCGAGGAATCGGTGGCCTACGGACTCGTCGACAAGGTCCTCGAAAGCCGCAAGCAACTTCCCGATGCTGTTGCCGCCTTGGCCGACAGCAAACCGGCCGAAAGCTGAGCCCCAACCCCACGCACCCCGATGGCCCGCGCCTCCAACCTCACCATGTGCTCGTTCTGCGGAAAGAGTCACTCGGAGGTTAAAAAACTCATCGCCGGCCCCGGCGTTTACATCTGCAACGAATGCGTCGGTGTCTGTTCGGACATCCTCGAAAAGGAACTCCGCAGCACTCCGAAGAAAGGCAAAGGCAAGGCCGACAAAACCGCCCTCGGAGTCCCCTCGCCGGCATCGATCCTCGAACACCTCAACTCGTTCGTGATCGGCCAGGAAGAAGCGAAAAAAATCCTCTCGGTCGCGGTCTACAACCACTACCAGCGCCTCAACCAGGACCAGGCCCGCCTCGGCGACGAATTCAAGGATGTGGAAATCGAAAAATCCAACATCCTCCTTCTCGGCCCCACCGGATCCGGCAAAACCTTGCTCGCACGCACGCTCGCCCGCGTGCTCGATGTCCCCTTCTGCATCGTCGATGCCACCACCCTCACCGAAGCCGGCTATGTCGGCGAGGATGTGGAAAACATCATCCTGCGCCTTCTTCAAGCCGCCGACTTCGATGTCGCCCGCGCCGAACGCGGCATCATCTATGTCGACGAAATCGACAAGATCGGACGCAAAACGGAAAATGTTTCGATCACCCGCGATGTTTCCGGTGAAGGCGTGCAACAAGCGCTCCTCAAAATTCTCGAAGGCACAATCTGCAGCGTTCCGCCCCAAGGCGGTCGCAAACACCCGCAGCAGGAATACATCCAGGTCAACACCGAGAAGATCCTCTTCATCGTCGGCGGCGCATTCGTCGGCCTCGAGGACATCATCCGCCGCCGCCTCGGCAGCAACACGCTCGGCTTCCACGCCAGCAAGTCCGCCAATCACAAACAGGAAGACGACGAAAACTCGATTCTCTGCCGCGTCCAACCCGAGGACCTACTCCACTATGGCCTCATCCCCGAATTCATCGGCCGCCTGCCAGTGATCTCCTCGCTGCGCAAACTCACCAAGGACGAACTCGTCCAAATCCTCACCGAACCGCGCAACGCCCTCACCAAGCAATACGCAAAGCAGCTCGCCATGAATGGCGTGAAGCTCAAGATCACCCCCGATGCCCTCCGCGCCCTGGCCGAGGAAGCTGTGCGCCGCGGCACCGGCGCCCGCGCGCTGCGCTCGATATTCGAGAAAATGATGCTCGATGTGATGTTCGAAATCCCCTCACGCAGCGACATCGATCTGGTGACGATCAACGATCAAACCGTCCGCGAAGAACGCCCGCCCGTCCTGCGCCGCAAGCGCAGTGATCAAGACGCAGCTTGATTAACAATCATGGCAGGGACCGTTCTCCGCAACGGTCCGCCCAGCTGAGTGATGCTGCGCTGAAGCTTGGTAAAAATTTACCGGAGAGCCGCAGGCGCCAAAGCGGGCAAGATGCCCGCGCTCCCGTTTGAAGAGGTCGCTTTTTATAATCATGCACTCAACAACGGACCTTTCGGAGAAAGGTCCCTGCCTGAAGAGCCCGCGTCTTCATTTTCTTTTCCACTTGAATCTATAACCCCGGCAACCCTTCACGAATGCGCTCGGAAAAATCCGGCGCTTGATCAGCTGCCTTGGCTTTTTCATTTACACGCGAAATGCGTTTGAGCTCGGGAAAGGGCAGCGATTGATCGAGTTGACCGCGCTCATAAAGCAATTCGTCGCCGAAGCCATTCACGATGAGGCGCCAATCGATCGGAAGTCGATCGGATGCGAGCTTTTGTTTGCGGATGGCCGTGGTGCAGTTGTTGGCGATGGCATTGTACCAACGCGGATTTTCATGCAGTTCGTTGACCGTGCGCACATACTCCAAAAAACTTTCTCGCGCACCCTTCACACCGAGATGGTAAAGGTAAACATCCTCGCCGCTGCGGTAGTTTGATCGCACGCGGATCACATCGCGCTCGTCAGCCACGACATAAAACAACTCAAAGCGCCGATACAATCCGCCCAGCGCGGAATACGACTCGCCCTTTTCCGGACGCGTCTCGATGCTGAAACAAACCCGTCCGCCATCACCGAAATCATAC
>JBEINR010000037.1:0-7106 GCA_040377995.1 Akkermansiaceae bacterium
CGAAGCGGGAGTTCAGAACCTGCAAGCCGCGCTCGAATCCGGCATGCCCGATGGCGTGAAGTTTCTTCTCACCGCGCAAGGCATCGACAAGCGCCGCGCGTTTTGGAAGTTCATCGAAAAATCCGCCGAGGTCCGCATCCATGACCGCATCGATACCAACCGCGACGATTGGCAGGATCAAGTGGCATCGCTCGTCTCCGGCATGGCGCGGCAGCTTGGACTGCAATTCGACGACGAGGCCCTCGAGTTGTTCGTCATGCTCGCCGGTGAACAATCGCAACAAATTCGCAGCGAGCTGGAAAAGCTCGATCTGTTTCTCGGCTCGGAACGCCGCACGGTCACCACTTCCGATGTTCACCAGTTGGTGCCGCTTAGCCGCGAAGCCGCTGTTTTTGAAACCGGCCGCGCGATCCAGCGGGGCGATGCCGCGCATGCCATTCAACTCGTCGATCACCTGCTCGAAGCCGACGAATCCGCGATCGGCATCATGCGCGCATCGATCATCAATACCGTTCGCAACCTGTTTCTCGCGCGTCTGATCATGGATGAATTCAAGGCGCCGGCCACCAGCTACAATGCATTCACCGGCGCGCTGAACCGCCTTCCGGAAATGGATCGCGCGTGGCTGCCACGCAAAAAGGACGGATCGGGCGTGAATGTTTATCCGATCTTTCTCGCCGCCGAACACGCAAAGCATTTCGGTCTCGAGAGCCTGCGTCACATCATGGAGGCCACCCTCAAGGCCGATCAATCACTGGTCACCACCGGGCTCGATCACCGCCTCATCCTTCATCGGCTCATCGTCGAAATCAGCGCCGCAAGAAAAGGCGCGCACAAATCCCGCTGAACAACCGCCATCGTGAAACTCACCCTGCTGACCATTATCATCGGCCTCGCCGCCGGCTTGCTTGGCGCCCTCTGCGGCGTTGGCGGCGGCATCCTGATGGTGCCCGCATTTGTCAGCCTGCTCGGCCACCATCACAAGCAAGCCGTGGCAACATCGCTTGCCGTCATCATCATCACCGCAATAGCCGCCACCGCCAACAACGCCCGCACACCCGGCATGATCGATTGGAAAACAGCGATCATTGCCGCCATCGCTTCGGCCGTGGCCGCGTGGTTTGGCAGCGACCTGATGCGCTCGCTTTCCAATCCGGTGCTCACCCGCATCTTCGGTTGCCTGTTGCTGGCATTCGGCGCACGCATGCTTTGGAAGGGCTGAATATTTTTGCGTATGTCGCAAAAATTTTTGAACGCCCGCCATAGGTGGTTTCACTGACGCACATCAGGTGAATCGCGCAGAGCTTTTCCCATGCGCAAAACCATGGTCTGAGCGAGAGTGGAAAACGCCTCCCATTGCGGGCGTCGCATCACTTCCACTTTCATGAAGAAACTCATCATTGCCGCCAACCTTGGCCGGATCCGCGTGCTGAAATATCGCGAGGCCGGGCTCGACCCCATCGATCAGGAACACCTGCTGGAGGAACCCACCGAATCGGGAAAAGAGCATGTGCTGTCGGTGCAGGAATGGGTCACCGACAAAGCAGGGCGTTTCAGCCAGGGCAATGCCGTCGGCGTCGAAGGCGGCATGTCGTACGGCGAGGAACACGAACTCAAGGATGAGATCGAACGCAATGCCATGCGGCGCGTCGCCACGCGCATCGGCGAAATTGTGCGCGAGGAGGATCATCCGATCTGGGTACTCGCCGCGCCGCGCTCGATCCTGCCTCGCTTGGAAAGCATGCTGCCTGTCGATGCCCGCCAGTCGCTCGAGTACACGGTGAGCTCGGACCTCACCCGCTGCCCGCTGCCGGAGATGGAGGAGCGTTTCCTTTGATTTCCGCAGTACTGCAAAATGATGACCTTTCATGCGCGCACTGCGCGTAAGGGTATCGCCATTTCAAAAAACGATTCATACGACCAGCGATCGACGCGCATGCCCAACGAAGAAAAACTCCACGACCCATGGCTTGTTGCCGCATGGCCGGGCATGAGCGGCGTGGCGATCAGCGCCGGTTATTACCTGATGGCAAAACTCGGCATGCATCTGCTCATCGAATTTCCCGCCGCGGAATTTTTTGATCTCGAGCACATCGAAGTAAAGGATGGGCTCATCGTCAGCCGCAGGCTTCCACGCAGCCGCCTGTTTCTTTGGAACGACCCCAACAAACAACACGACCTCATTGTCTTCATCGGCGAGGCACAGCCGCCGGTCAAAGGCGCCGCCTTCTGCCGCCGCCTCATCGAAGAAGCAAAATTGCTCGGCGTCACACGCGTCTTCACCTTTGCCGCAATGGCCACTCAAATGCGCCCGAAAAACCCCTCGCGCGTTTTTGGGGCCGCAATCGAACGCGACACGCTCGCCCAATTCAAACAGCTCGACCTCAACCTGCTCGAAAGCGGAACCATCAGCGGCCTCAACGGCGTGCTGCTTGGCATGGCCGCAGGCAGCGGGCTCGCGGGCGGTTGCCTGCTTGGCGAGATCCCGCATGTGTTTTCGCAAATCCCATTCCCCAAGGCCTCTCTCGCCGTGCTCGAATTTTTTTCCGTGATGGCAGGCATCGAGCTCGATCTGGATGAACTGCAAACCCACGCAAAAAATGTCGAAAAAACCCTTGAGGATTTTCTCGTCCGGATGGAACACACCGTGGAAAACATCGAACCCGAACAGCGCCATGCCTTGCAATCGACGCCTGAAAGCAACCCTGTACGAATCGGACAAAAAGAACGTCAAAACATCGACCAGTTGTTTCAGGTCGCGCGCGAAGACAAGTCCCGCGCCTATGAGCTGAAACAGGAACTCGACCGCCTCGGAGTCTTTGGCGAATTCGAGGACCGCTTTCTCGACCTCTTCAAATAGCCCCAACGCCGAATCATTTTTCTTGTATTCATGACCACGACACACAGAGTAGTAAGTTATACCAAATGAACCGCATCCTTCTTGTTGACGATCACCCCCTCTTGCGAGAGGGCCTGACCCGGCTGATCTCCAGCGAATCGGGCATGACGGTATGTGGCACCGCAAGCTCCGTGCAGGAAGCGCTTGCGATGGTCGAAGCCGAAAAGCCAAACCTCGTGATCACCGACCTCACGCTGCCGGGTCGCAACGGGCTCGAGCTCATCAAGGACCTCGGCGCCACCCATCCGGAAATTCCGACCATTGTGCTCTCGATGCACGATGAGTTGTTTTACGCCGAGCGTGTGCTTCGTGCCGGCGGCCGCGGCTATGTGATGAAGGACGCGCCACCTGATCATCTGCTCAAAGCCATCCGCACCGTGCTCGACGGCGGCGTCTTTGCGAGCCCCGCAGTCACCACCCATTTCCTGCAAACACTCTCACCAGGAAGACCACAAGCCAAACCCAGCTTCCCGCTTGAGCGACTCACCGACCGCGAAATGGAAGTCTTCGAACTGATCGGCAGCGCCAAGGGCAATCACGACATCGCATGCCGCCTCGGCATCAGCCCGCGTACGCTCGACGCGCATCGCGCACACATCCGCGAAAAACTCGGCCTCGGCGATGGCAACGAGCTGACCCGCTACGCGATCCGCTGGGTGGAAATCGGCATGATCGAAAGTTGAACCACTGCGCATGCGCGATTCGCGCAACCGCATGGAAGGAATCGCGCAATTTGAATCATCACCGGCACGCATTTCGGATCATGATTACGGGCTTTAGAATCATCGGACCATGAGCCCGGTAAAAAGCCCGCAAATCGCAGCACTGCTTGCCATCATCGCAATCGGCTCATCATGCAAGGACCGCCCTGCGCGCATGGCGAAGGGCTTCCGACTTCCCGAAGGCAACGAGGAAAATGGACGCCGGACATTTCAGGAAATGAAATGCAACCATTGCCATACGGTCGCAGGCGAGGACATGCCCAAACCCGTGGCGGCGGCGGAAGTGCAATTCGAACTCGGTGGCGAAGTCCGCCGCGTAAAATCCTACGGCGAGCTCGTCACTGCCATCACCCAACCGCAGCACGGCATCGCCCCCGCATATTCTGCCCGCCCCGCAAAGCCCAATGACAACCGCGCCCCTTCGCCCATGCCATCTTTCAACGACGCCATGAGCGTCACCCAGCTGACCGACATCGTCACCTTCCTCCACTCGCGCTACCGCAAGGCCGCACCACCAGGTTCCGTCTATCCCTATTACATGCCGTGAAAATTCCTTTCTTCGACCTCACATTTCTCGAACATCACCGCCGATCCAATGGTTCAGTCCTTTCCAGCCGCGCAAATGGCATAGGTAATTCCCCTACGCGATCATCGCAATCACACCTACGCCCGATGCGAAACGCCACCAATGGCCAAACGACGGCCTCTGGCTATGGTGGGCGTGCAGTCAGCGATATCAGAGACACGCGCGTCATGCCCCCAGCGGCACAAACCTGAAAAACCTTCTCCCCCCGAATCGACCGAGGATCAAAAAACCACCGGTCAAGACCAGCGGCTGTGGCGGACTTTCCGTCACAGCCGTTCGTTTTTTCACGAACATCCACCACCCTCACAAGGTCGGCGCAATGCTCTCGACCGCATCAGTGAAACACGCGAATTCCGGTCGCCAGCCGCTGGCCAGCAACTTCACATTCGACACGCGCTTATGCGTCCAACCACGCTTGCGATCAAGATCGCGCGGGCCGCTCGGCGGTAGCGGACGATTGAAAATTTCACTGAGCTTTTGATAACACTCCAACTGCGTGAGTGGTCTCGAATCGCACACATTGAAAACCCCTCTCCGCACACCATCCGTTGCCAAATGCAAAATCGCCCGCGCCGCGTCGTCGCGATGGATCTGATTCAAATATCTCCGACCATCCTCTTCGATCACTGCATCGCCCGATAAAAATTTCCGCAAAATCACACTGCGGCCAGGCCCGTAAATTCCCGCCAGCCGCGCCACAATGCCACCAGCATCGAGCGTGATGCGCTCGGCTTCCAAGAGCAAACGACCGGTCTCGCGATCAGGTTCGGTCGGGCTTTCCTCGGTCACCACCGAACCATCCGTCTGCGAATAAACCGATGTGCTTGAGGTGAACAAAATCGGAACACCGGGAAATTTTTCCGTCAGGTTCCGGCAGCCATCGACATACACCCGCTGATAGGCCTCGGCACCACCGCGACCGGATGCCGCGCAGTGGATGATGAAATCCGCATCCGGCAAATGATCCACCGCCGCGCGGTCCGCCACGTCACCGGCCAGCGATCCCTCGCCACCGGAAAGCGAAAACGGCCACACCTCCCAGGCCGCCTCGCGAAACACACGCGCCACCGCCGCGCCCAGATAACCGTGACCGATCAGCAGCAATCGCATCCCATTGAAATGCAACCATTCACGCGGCGACACAAGCCGACACTGAGAAAAATCACAATTGGTTGAATTCACTGCCTTGCGCGCTTAGGTTGTCTTGCTTACCCCCATGAGCCTCGACCCCTACAACCTCCTCGCTGGGCTGATTTTTGGCACAATCGGCATGGGGGCGTTTTCCTACGGAAGAAAGCTCAAATTGTGGCAACCGCGCGCGATCGGGACCACCCTGATGGCCTATCCTTACTTCGTTTCAAACAGCTGGCTTTTGTGGAGCATCGGCACCGGGCTACTCGTCTTGTTGTGGTTTTATCATCACGAATGAGCGGCGGATTTTCCCTTGGCACAAAGGGGTTTTTCCACCCTATTGTGGGGCCGCCCATGCCAACTGAAGCGATCCTCTCCACCGCCCGTCAATTCCTCGGCGTGGACCCAACCGTGCCCATCACGCTCGTCCCCATCAAACGCGGCGCGTCGGGCCGCACGATCGTGCGCGTCAAGGCGCCCAACCACGAAACCTTCATCGGCATCCATTGGACCGAAGAACGCGAAGACAACTCGCAGTTCATCCCCATCGCCCAATTTCTCAAGCAGGCAAAACTTCGAGTGCCCGCCATCATCCACGATCGTTCACGCTACCGCGTTGCCCTCGTCGAGGATCTCGGCGATACCGACCTGCTCTCACTCAAAGACCAACCCTTCTCCTCGCGCCTCCCGCTCTACCGCTCTGCCTTCGAGCAAGTCGACCGGCTGTTCTATGCAAAGGCCCCCAAGGACTTTCACCTCATGCCGGCGTTCGACGCGCGGCTCTATCGCTGGGAGCAAGAGTATTTCTTCGAACACCTCGTCGAGGACTACCTCGGCATGGATGCCGGACCACTTCGCAAAAATCCCGTTTTCAGTTCGCTGGCGGAAAGCCTCGGAACCACCGCGCGGCACCTCGTCCATCGCGATTTCCAATCGCAAAACCTGTTGGTGAAAGATGACAAAATTTGGATGATCGATTTCCAAGGCCTGCGGCGCGGCCGCCAAGAGTACGATCTCGCGTCGTTGATTTTTGACCCCTATCTCGATCACAGCGCCGACGAACGCGAGGCCTTGCTCGAGCTTTGGGAAGACATCGCCGACGAACGCCCGGAAGTCTCGCTGTTCCATCAGTGCGCCGCCCAACGGCTCATGCAGGCACTCGGCGCCTATGCGAACATTCTGCGCAACCGCGGCGACGAATGGTACCGCCCGCACATCACCACCGCCGCACGCCTGCTTGGCGAGGCTACCGCCAACACCCCCCTCGAGGCCCCACTCGCACCAGTGCTCGCCGCGATCCCCCAACCGTGAAAATTTCGATCCATCGCCCGCTCTGGGTGTTGATTGCCGCACTCGCCGCCTCGCTAGCGTGCTGGAATCAAGTGCCTGGCACCAAGGTCGATCGCAGCGCCTTCGAATTCATCGCCGCCAGCGCCATCAATCCGCCATGGCTGGTATCCGGCACCGGCAGCCACGAAGAACCATGGAGCCTGCAAACATCGGCCGCGAAATCCTCCAAAAAACATATCGTTTCGCCCGCGATCATTGCCATCGATGATGACCCGGATGGCGTCTTCCAAAATTTTCCGCCATCGCCCATCGATGTCGCGGTGCTCCTCAACAACCTCCACCGCCTCGGCGAAAAAAAAGCCGCCATCGCCGCAGTCTTCCCCTGGCACCCTTGGGCACCTCTGGTACCAATGGGCGACCATGGGCGACCATGGGCGACCGTGGGCGACCGCTGGCGTGCCACCGGGCGCATATGAAC
>JBEINR010000127.1:0-2985 GCA_040377995.1 Akkermansiaceae bacterium
CGCAGGAGGCGCTAAATCGACCGAGTAAGTGAGCCCTATACCCGATTTCATTCGCCACCTCCCTAAAACCGAGACCCACCTTCATATCGAGGGCTCGCTGCCGTGGCATCTGCTTCAAGCAGCCCATCCGGGAAAATACGAATCACCACCTGCCTCGTGGTCGCCGGATTTCCGTTTTCGCAACTTCGCTCATTTTGAAACCGAACTGCTCGGCTATGCTGCCGATTTTTTCAACTCGCCCGATCGCTACCACGCCTGCGCGAAAGCGGTCTTCGAGGATGCCCTCACCCGCAATGTGCGCTACATCGAAACGAGTTTTGCCTCGGGCTGCATCGACTTCCTCAACCTCGATGGCCACACCGTCTGCGATGCGATTCGCGCGGCTGTACCTGCCGGCCTCGAAGTGCGGATTTTTCTCGGCATCCATCACGATGGCTACACCGCAAAAATGTCGACCGTGCTTGAGGACGCGCTCACATGGAAAAATCTCGATGGCATCGATCTCCACGGCGCCGAGGATGTCCCGGTCGGCGACTGGGCACCCGGCCTCTGGCAACGCGCGCGCGATGCGGGGAAATCCACCAAGGCCCATGCCGGAGAATTCATGGGACCCGATTTCGTCCGCTACGCAATCGATACCCTCGGCGTCACCCGCATCGAGCACGGTACCCGCACGATCGAAGATCCGTCATTGATCTCACTGCTCCGCGATCGGGGCGTCGCACTCGACATGTGCCCGATCAGCAACCTGAAGCTCGGCGTGGTCCCCTCCGCCCAAGCCCACCCGATCCGCCAGCTGCTCGATGCCGGCATCACCTGCACGGTCAGCACCGACGACCCGATCAGCTTCGGCAACCACATCGAGGACGAATACCGGCTGCTCGCCGAGGACCTCGGATTTCCCCACGACCAACTCGCCGAAGTCGCCAAAAACGGCTTCAAAGTCGCACTCGCCCCAGCCGATTGGCGCCAGCAACAAATTCGCCAAATCGACAGCCTGCTTGGCTGAAATCGCCACAAATCCCGTACGAAACGACATTTTCCCGAAAACCTCTTTTTTCGGATTGCCACCGGCGGCAAATCCCCCCAGTCTCCCCGCCCCCGCGAATCCCTAACTTCTTTACCGCGATGTCCAAGCACAACAGCCTCAAGTCCAACGCCTCGGTCGGCGGCAAACGCTCCGTTCTCAAACGCTTCGAACGCGTCAAACTCCTCAAAGAGCGCGGCGAATGGAAGTCCGGCCGCTCACCCCTCGGTCTGCCAAAGACCAAACACGAGGGTTGATCCATCCCCGTCCAACCCCTCTCAAACGCGCGGAGCCCCTCGGGTCCCGCGCTTTTTTGCCTGATCTCACGGCGTCATGAACGAAGGAACACGCCTCAACAAATTCCTCGCCTCCTGCGCCATCGGCTCGCGCCGCAAATGCGATGAGCTGATCCAAGCCGGCCGCGTCGAGGTCAACGGCAACCCATGCCTCAACATGGGCACGCGCATCGGCCCCGCCGACCATGTTCGCGTCGATGGCAAACGCGTCACGCCGAAGGAAACGATTACCGTCGCGTTCAACAAACCGCGCGGCTATGTCTGCACCCGCGAGGACGAACTCGGCCGCGACACGATCTACGCGCTGCTGCCGCACACCATGCATTCCCTCCATCATGTCGGCCGGCTCGACCGCGACTCGGAAGGCCTGCTCATCCTCACCAACGACGGCGACCTTTCGCAGCAGCTGATGCACCCGTCGAAGTCCGTCGAAAAGGAATACCTCGTCACTTCGAACCAAGCCTTCGAAAACGCCCACCTCGACCAATTTCTCGAAGGCGTCTACACCCCCGAAGGCAAGCTCAAGGCCAAGTCCATCGAGCGCCTCTCGCCCCGCCGCCTCAGCATGGTCCTCGACCACGGCGCCAAGCGCCAGATCCGCGTGATGTTCGACACGCTCGGCTATCAGGTCACCAAGCTGCTGCGCGTGCGCATTGGCGACCTTTGGCTCGGCGACCTCGAGCCCGGCCGCTGGGCGATCCTCAATCAGGTGGAAATCAAAATGCTTTTGGGTGAATCAGGCCCAGAAAAACCGCAATCCGACCGATCCATCGCGCCAAAAAAAGGCGGCGGTAGGCGTTCGTGACAGCTTGCCGAACGGGCAATCACACTCTAGCCTTTGCGGCACGCGAGCACCCATCCGCCAATCATTTCCAACGCCATGAGTTCAAAAAAACACGACAAACCCAAAGCCAAGGAGCCAATTCACCATCCCAGTAAGGAATTTTCCGCCAAAGCCCGCATCTCATCGATGTCGGCTTACAAAAAACTCTACAAGGAATCGATTGAAAAGCCCGACAAATTCTGGGCGCGTGAAGCCAAGGAACTCGACTGGCGCAAAAAGTGGGACAAGGTCCTCGACTGGAAGGCACCTTTCGCAAAGTGGTTCGCCGGAGGCAAATTGAATGTCTGCGAAAATTGCGTCGACCGACATGCGAAAGGCGCACGCGCCAACAAGGCCGCCATCATTTGGGAAGGTGAGCCCGGCGACAAACGCGTCATCACCTACGCGCAACTCCATCGCGATGTCTGCCGCTTTGCCAATGTGCTCGAACAACGCGGCGTGAAGGCCGGCGATCGCGTGCTGATTTATTTGCCGATGATTCCCGAAGCGGTTGTCTCGATGCTTGCCTGCGCCCGCATTGGCGCGGTGCACACGGTTGTCTTCGGCGGCTTCGCTTCCGAGGCCATCGTCGATCGACTCGAAGACTCCGGCGCCAGCATGGTCATCACCGCCGATGGTGGATGGCGCCGCGGCAAGGTCGTCGCACTCAAACCTGCCGTCGACGAAGCGCTCAAGAAATACAAAGGCGTCAAGAGCGTCATCGTGGTCAACCGCTGCAACAACCCAGTCGCGATGCAAGCCAAGCGCGACACCTGGTGGCACGAGGAAACGGCGAAAGTTTCCGCCAAACACGCAGCCAAGGCTTTCGACTCCGAGCA
>JBEINR010000190.1:0-2104 GCA_040377995.1 Akkermansiaceae bacterium
ATTGTTTACGATGACGATACGCCAAAGGGCATGTATGATCCATGGGGTGGGGCGTTCAATGTCATGTTGGATCTTGATTATAATGAGAAGCTCGAGAACGTGAAACCCAAGGGAACCGGCAGCACATCCGTCACGCTCAATGGTCGTCGTGTCGCGGTATGGAGCGATGGCGCCGATGGGGTTTCAGCCACCGGCAAGGCCACCGACGATGTCAAAACCTGGGGTCAGTAATCTGGCCTATTGATCAGCGCACGACTTCGGTGCCGATGCCGCCATCGGTGAAGATTTCTAGCAGGAGCGCGTGGGGTTGGCGGCCGTCGATGAAGTGGACTTTGCGGACGCCGGCGTTGAGGGCGTCAATGGCGCTGCGGATTTTTGGGATCATGCCGCCGGAGATCGTGCCGTCGGCGATCATCGCATCGGCATCCTTGCGGTTGACCGAATGAATGAGCGACGAGGGGTCTTTGGGGTCGGAAAGCAGGCCCGGGACATCGGAGAGGTAGACGAGTTTCGCGACGCGGAGTTCCTTGGCGAGGGCGGCTGCGGCGAGATCGGCGTTGATGTTGAGGGGGCGGCCGGTTGCGAGTTCCGCGGCGAGGGGCGAGATGACCGGCACGATGCCGGCTTGGTGGGCGGCATCCATGTGGGCGAGTTGGCAGCCGACGACTTCGCCGACGCGGCCGATATCGACCATGCTGCCATCGGGTCCGGCGATCTTGGTTTTTTCGCCGAGAAACACATCGTTGCCTGGGATGCCGACCGCCTTGCCGCCGAACTCACGGATCATGCGCACGAGGTTCGGGTTGATTTCTTCCGAGAGCACGCGGGCGACGATGTCGATCGCCTCATCAGTCGTGACGCGAAAGCCGCCGACAAATTTCGCCTCGAGTCCTGCCTTTTCCATGGCTGCGGAGATCGATTTGCCACCGCCGTGGACGACGATCGGGTTGATGCCTGCGACTTCGAGAAAGACGATGTCGCGCATGACCTTGGCGACGAGCTCGGGATCTTCCATCGCCGATCCGCCCATTTTAATGAGGAAAGTTTTGCCGCGAAATGCCTGGAGATAGGGCAGGGCTTCGATCAGGGCGTTGGCTTTGTCGATCGGGTTCATGACTTTTCGGGGTCGGGGATCAGTGAGGAGATGATGAATGCCGCGGCCACGGAAGCAAGTGCGGCCAGACCTGGCAGCCAGGTGGTGGTGAGCGATGCGGCGATGAATTGCGCGGCGATCAGGGTGCAGGCAATCGTCAGCAGCATGACATTTCTCGGAAAAACGGCGAGAGTCGATGTGGCCGAAAGAATGAGCGCGAGGGCGATGAGAAGAGCTATTTCGCGAGGGGGGGCGAGGCGTTTGCAGGTGAATGCCTGACGCGTGCCGGCATCGGAAACAATCGATGAGACCACCAGTGGCACTTGTTCGGAAAATTGGAGTGTGGCGGGATCGGCGGTGCTGCGCGCATCGAGCACGATAAGTGGCGCGCGTGGATTGCGCTGCAGGAGATCGGTATCGGCATCGATCAGTTTGGCGGCGGGGATCGGTGCGGGCGCTGCCGACTTTGGGGTATCTGAGATCAAGCGGCCGAATGCATCGATGGGGAGGATGGGGCCTTGCGGGCTGAGAGTGATCGAGGTGCTGCAGTGGACCTTGATGCCGTTGATGGGTAGCCCGAGTTGTTGCGCGGCGACGACGAGCGGAAAGGCGAAGATCAGGCGATCATCCCAACGCGCAATGAGCGGGGCGGCTCCGTCTGCCGTCTGCGAGTCGAGGCTTTGAAATCCGGCCATGGTGTTTTCGCGGCCAAGGATGGTGCCTCGTACGGCGATGCGGTTCACGATTGGAAGCAATGAACTTTCGCCGATCACTTCGGTCATCGGTATCGAGGCACGAAGGAATGCCGAAGGCATCAGTTCGCTGGTGGTGCCGCGGGTCAGTGGTGCTGCCATGGTGACGGATTCGAAGCGGCCGATGGTTTTTGCAAGGGCGGTTAGGCCGATGGTGTCGGGTTCGTCCCATGCGAAGACTGCGGCGATGGCGGCTTTTTTTTCGCCGAGGCGGTGGAGGTTGTTGAGGAGCACCGCGACATCGATGGGCGATGGCGGA
>JBEINR010000007.1:0-12212 GCA_040377995.1 Akkermansiaceae bacterium
CCTTCTCATGCCGATGATGCGAAGGACGCGGCACGATTCCTTTTGGAAAAGAATTTCACCGCCGCTGCACAGACTTACCGCAAGCTCGCCAAGGAATCCCAATCATCGAATCTCCGCTCGCGATACCACCTCGGCGAAGGCATCGCTTTCCTGCGCGATGGCTCATTCAAATCCGCGCGCTCAGCATTCAGCAAATCACTCGACGCCAATAATCCCGATGTTCTCGCCGAAGCCCACCTCGGCATGGCCAACTCGCTCTTTCAACTCGGCTGGTTCGAACTCTCCGGATACGCTTACCCGCAAGACCCCAAATCATCGCCCGACATGGCGCAGTTCGACCAACTCGTTCGCACTCGCTTGAAAAAACTCGCAGCTGCGAAAGAGGGCGGCGAAGTGGAAAAAATCGAAGCGTTGATCACCAACTGGACGGATGCCGTGCGCCATTGCGATTCGGCCATTTCCAAGATGCCTGCCAACAACGCCGCGACAAACAATCGGCAGATGACGATCACTTATCTCAAGCGCCTCCGCGAACTGCTCGAAGAGGAAAAAGAAAAGACCGAGCAAAACATGCCAATGCCACAACCCGGTGGCGAAGGCGAATCACAACCGGACGAAGGCGATGGCGATCCGGACGAAAAGCAGGACGGCGACCAACAAAACAAAGACTCAAAATCACCCGGCGACAAAGGCGACGAAAAACGCGAAAAGAAAGACGGCTCGAACGGCAAAGAACCGAAGCCAAAGGATGATTCCGGCAAGCACAAGAACAAGGGCGAGAACCCCGAAGATCCGAACGAGACCCCCGAAAAACGCGCGCGCCGCATCCTCAAAGACAGCGCCGACCTCGAAAAAGGCCCACTGACGCCGGGACAAGTCGAATTCAATCCACCTGCCAAAGATTGGTAACACCATGAGAGCGATTCAATACCTCACGATCATCACCGCCGCGATCATCTCCACCCTCGCCGCAACTCCGATCGCATCGGCCGAAACAATCAGCCGCCTGTCATCGAGATTTCTCACCCGCGGCGAACAAGCATTGCTGGAAATTTGCATCTCTGGAGCAGCTCCCAGCTCAATCCCTCAAATTCCAAACATCCCCGGCGTGAAAATCGCCAGCACCAACAGCGGGGCGAGAACCCGACTCCTCCCCGGCCGAAAGCTCGAATATGTTTTTGAATTCGTGGTCACCTCCTACGAGATCGGCAACTTCACCATCCCATCCATCGAGGTCAATGCCGGCGGCATGCCATCAAAAACGGAACCGCTCGAATTTTCCGTCTTCAATCCCGACGAATTGAAATGGTCGGAAGCCGTGATCGGCGAACGCAGCGTGCGCTACGCCAGCGCCTTCAAGGTGATGAACAATCAACCTTACGACGGCGAAACCATCCCCATCGAAATCAAACTCTTCGTGCCACGCGACCTGTTTGTGGAAGACTGGGGCATCCCCGACTTCACCCGCGACGGTCTCACCTGCTGGCGCTTCCAACCCTCACAAATGCGCGGCAATGTGAACCTGCTTGGCGTCCCCTGCGTCTCAGTCGCCTACCCGAGCACACTCACCGCAACTCGCAGCGGCTCGATCGGCATCGGTCCCGCAAGCATCCGACTCGTCACCACACAAATGGTCCTCGATGGCTACCCGCGCAGAGTCACGCTCGAAACCAATGTCTCGGTTCCCGAGCTGCGACTCAATGCACGCCCGCTGCCACCCAACGCACCGGAGGGGTTTGAAAACGCAGTCGGAAATTTCAACATCTCGGCCACGGTCAGCCAAACCGAAGTCACCGAAGGCGATCCGATCCCGGTTGAGATCATCGTCAGCGGCAGCGGCAACCTCGATACGGTCCGCCCGCCAAAACCGATCGATACGGACGGATGGAAAATTTATGATGCCTCACCCACCCAGCGCGGCGACGAACGCCGTGAGCTCTCAGGCCAAACGGTCTTTCAGCAATTCATGCGACCTCTCGAATTGAAATCCGCAATACCAGGATTCAAGCTCGTTTACTTCGACCCGAAAAAACAAAGCTACGAAACGGTCACCACCGCGCCCACGCCGCTGCAAATGAAACCGGCGCCCCAAAGCACCCAAGCGCCGGCACCGGGCACACCACCACCTGCGACCGATACGCCTGTCGAACGCATGACCGATATCCTCGGCATCATCAATTCCCCCAACACGGTACAAGCCTCAGGCAAACAATTTCCAAATTGGCTACTCCACGCGATCGCCGGATTCATCGCAGCGATCCTCGTCATCAAGGCCATCGCCATGCGCCTGCGACTACGCCATCCGCACGACCCGGCAAAAAAACAACGCCACAAGGAACTCAAAGAACTCGAACGCATGAAAGCCGACGACCGGATTCCCTTCTTGCTCGCCGCAGGACATTTCATCGAACGCCAACTCGGCAGCCAGCAGACACCCGAACTCCAAGCGATCCTCGCCGAACGCGACGCGGAATGCTTCAAGCCCAAACCCTCCACCACTCCCATCGATCGCTCGCACCGCGAATCGATTCTCAAAACACTCCGCAAAGCTTCACTCGCATGGATCGCACTCGCAATGCTCGGCACGACTCCGCATGCGGATGCGGTAGAAATCGCCAAAACCGCCAACAACGCAAAAACTGCTTACGACACAGCCCGCTACTCGGAAGCGGCAAAACTTTGGCTCGAATCCGCTCCCTACGAATCACTCACGCCCGACACCCTCTACAACATCGGCAACGCATGCTATCGCGGCAACTCACCGGGCAACGCCGCACTCTATTACCGCCGCGCACTCAACCTCGATCCACAACACGCCGAAGCCCGCCAAAACCTGCGCTTCATCGAACGAAAATACGGCTCAATCACCATCAACCGCCCCGCCTTCCAAACGACCCTCGCGCGCATTTCCATCGACACATGGAAAAACCTGCTGTGGTCGGGCCTCTGGATTTCCACCCTCTCGCTGCTCACCATCGCCGCCACCAAACGCAGCTCGTCCGCTCGCTACTTTGCCACCGTCGGCCTGATCCTCGGCCCCATGCTCGCCTTCTGCGCCACATTCGCATGGCGCGCTTATCCAAAGGACGGCGAATTCGCCAAAGACAAACTGCAAGCCGTGATCATTCACGAAAACGCCTCGCTCCACAGCGAGTCATCCCGCACTTCGCCCGAAGTGATCGACGCCCCGCCAGGCTCGCTCTGCACGATCCTTCACCAATCAGGCCGTTGGTCGTATGTCGGCTTCGCCACTAAAACCCGCGGATGGATCCCCACCGACATGATCGAAAAAATCCTGCCCGATTCACCGCCGAAAGCGCCGGAGTTCCGCAAGCCCAAGGCAAACGACAAGTCGGCGTGATCGATCGAAAAAATTCTCAAGCCGCTCAACCGAAGGCCTTGAGAAATCCGACCTCCATCGCCAGCGACTCAGAGGCATTGGTCTCCAAGGTGCGCCTCAATTCGTCCAGCGCCTCCATGCGCCTCAACAGCCGCGTCTCGCTTTCCTTTTGCGCCAACGCACGCAAGGCCTCGGCCGACGCCGGAAAATCCAATCCGCCTGAACCGGTCCGCAATCTTAAAAGATCCGCCATCCACGCCATCAAAACATCGAAGAGCCGGCTCCTCACATACTGATACTCGACCTCGACCGATGCCTTGTGGTGATCCGCCCGCTCTTTGAGCCAAGCGCCATCCGTGCCATCGCGATACGCAGCGATCTCTTCTTTCTCTGCCGCCTTGGCCGCATCCTCGGCCTGCTCGCGTCGCTCTTCCAAAAATCCAACGAAGGCCGACTTCATCTGCAAGGCAGCTACCGGTGTACCAAAACCCTTCGACGCGGCACGATTCAAAGCCGCCACCAACTCCGCTCCTCCATCCTCCAACATCGCCCTTCCACCCGTCAGCTGCATCCGCACGCAGCGCGATAAAATCGTCGGCAACAACCTCTGCGGATTGTGTGTCAGCAGCAACAGCAAGGTGTTGCGCGCCGGCTCTTCAAGTGTCTTGAGAAAGGCATTCGATGCCTGATCCGACATGCGGTCGGCATCGACGATGACACCAACCTTGTAGGTCCCGGTAGGCGCTGCCAAATGGAGGGTTTCTTCCAAATTTCGAATTTCATCAATGCCGATGCGCCGCGACTTCATCCGCGGACGCAGAATCCTCACCCAGCCATTTTCCAACTCATCCAATGGCGGCACCTCCTCTACCACCGGCTCGCCAAACAAATCCATCCCGCCGGAATCGCCCGACCCGTTGAGCATCCGCACGATCTTCGCCGCAAGATGCACTTTGCCCGCCCCCTGCGCGCCGCTGATCATGAACGCATGCGCCAGCCGCCCCCGCTCATGCGCGGCGGAAATTAGTTCAAATGCGCGATCCGACGAAAATGCCATGCGTCGTCATTCTCGCCAGCCATGCCCTCGCGTGCAATCCGAAATCCGAATGCCAGACCACTTGCCAAAAGCTATTTTCGCGTTTATCGAGCGGCATGACTTGGAACGAACAATTTCTCCACCTCTTCGACACCTGCGCCGCGCGCTACCAAAATGGCAAGCGCGATTACAACGCATGGTTCACCGATGGGGACCTTCAACTGCTCGAAGAAATCGGCTACAAAACCCGCGAGTTTTTCGACTTCGTCGAGGACTTCTGCGACAAACAAAACCCAGCCCCATCGACGGCCCTGCTCATCGCTGCCGTCCGACGCGATTATTTCCACACCATCCAGAAACGCCAAAAAAGCGACAAAACCCTCACCCATGACGAACTCCCCACCTTCGGCGACACCCTCAACGACATCGCCTACCTCCCGCGCATCCTCACCAAAGCCCGCGCCAAACTCCGCGGAGAACTCGACCCGGACCTGATGTACAGCTGCGGCGGTGACCTCAATTTCCTAAAAAACAACGGCGATATCCACCCGGCCGATTTTCTCCGCCAGGTCTGGGCCGCCGGCGACGATGACCAAAAGCTCGCCAGCTGGGTCGCCGCCCAGGCCCGCTGAAACCACTTGCGCACCCGTCCCTCACCCCCTAGGTTCCCCAGCCCTACACCCCCACACCCATGGCCAGCACACCCGTCATCAATCTGCGCAAAGGACACGCCGTCCGTCACAACAACGAAATCTGCCTCGTCGTCGACCACGAACTCAAGACGCCACCACGCATGGCGTCCTATGTCCAAATGTCGATCCGCAGCGTCGCAACCAAAAAGATATTCAACCTCCGCCTCACCTCCAACGACTCGCTCGAAGGCGTCGTGCTCGAACGCACCCCACACGAGTATTCCTACAAGGACAGCAGCGGTTACCATTTCCTCGACCCCAACACCTACGAGGACGCCGTGGTCTATGATGACCTCATCGAAGGCGTGAAAAATTTCCTCATCGAGGGTCAACTCTACACCCTCCTCATCGCCGATGGCAGCGTGGTCTCGGTCGACCTCCCGCTCACCATGACCATGACCGTCACGGAATCCTCCGAAGGCGTGAAAGGCGACTCGGCCAACAACGTTTACAAACCGGCCACCATGGAAACCGGCCTGGTCGTCCAGGTCCCGCTCTTCATCAATGTCGGCGAAAAAATCAATGTGAAGACCGAGGACAATTCCTACCTCGGCCGCGCCTGATCCATCGCGCGCCTATTTGGTGCGCCTATCAAGATCCTAAAAATTCCCGCAAGGGCACCCTTCTCCAGAGGGGTGCCCTTTTGCTTTTCAGGTTCAGCAATGCCCGAAAACCCTGCTGTCAAGGGGCGCTGAAAGCCTGATTTCCCGCGAAAATCCTCACAAACATAGGGATTTTGGCGCATTTATTTCGTAAATGTTGAAATTCAGTTGACATGAAACGAAATTTTTGAATTTATGGGTGGGTCATGAAACCCATGCAAATCATTGCAAGTTTGTTGATGGTGCTTTGCTGCCCGCCCATGGCGCTTGCGCTCACAGGGCCGCAGCAGGAACAACTAGCCTCTGGGGCAGTCGCCATCCACACGGTCCGCCCCGGCGATAGTTTCGACAAAATCGCGCGCTCCAACGGCTGCACGATCGCCGAACTGGCCGCCGCCAATGGCCTTCAACTTGACGCCGTCCTTCAACTCGGCCAGCAACTGAAGCTGCCCATCACCGCAACTCCGAACACAGAGCCGTCCGCCACACCGAATCAAACAACCGACGATCCAGTGTTTGTCAATGGTCCCTCACACACGATCCAGGCCGGCGAAACTTTCGCCAAAATCGCCAAGCAATACGAAGTTTCGATTGACTCGCTGATCACAGCCAACCCAACTGTCAAACCCACCGCCCTGCGCCTGGGTCAAAAAATTCTTTTGCCCGCTTCGAGCAAAACCTCGGTGCAAAACATGCCGGAAGAAACACATGACACGGCAAGAAACACCGATACCAAGGCCGACGAAGAGCAAAACACGCCGCCCAGCGCCTCCGATGCCATGAATGAAAACAGCAACGGCAACCCGACTTTGACTCAACGCACCGCGCGTACCATCGCCACCGATCGTGAGATGACCTACGGCGAACTCGCCGCCCAATACGGCACCGAGACCGACCGGCTCAACTCGCTCAACGGCCTCGACCTCCAGCCAAGCACGGTCGTCGTGAAAGGCGCCGATCTTCTGGTGCCGGTGAGCGTTGCGCATTAAAGCACAGCAGCTTGCTCGTAAGCGAATCCCGCTTGCCGCGCCAGAGCCGCCCCACTAGGCTTCGGCCAAATGCTGGTCCGGATTTTTACCTTCCGTTTGGCTCATGCCATCGGCTGCTTTGCGCTGCTTGCCGGTGCTGCGATGGCGCAAAGCCAAGCTCCAGTCGTGGGCGAGTCCGCGCAATTCGATCCGTCGGACGCATATTTCCAAGCCTACCTCTCGGTTCGCTCGTCCGAAGAACTCGAGTCGCGCGGCGATTTCGCCGGAGCCATGGAAAAACTCAATCGGGCCCAACAACTCTTTGGCACCATTCGCAAGTACTACCCGGAATGGAAACCGGAAATGCTCGGCACCCGCAGCGAAAAAACCAGCGAGGCGATCTCACGCGTCAGTCAAAAAGCACAAGACCAACTTGACCGTAACCGCAACGCAGTCGCCGAACTGGAAGGCGGAATCAAACAAGCTGTCAAGTCGCCGGAGACCGACGGAAATGAAACCGTCGAAGCACCCTCAATCAAGGTGGACCCCACCAACGCCCGCGAAATCAGCGGAGCGGAAGAGGAAGTCAAACGTCTCCGCGAACTCGCCAAACGCAAAGAACAAGAATCATCCCGCAACAGCCAGCAAGTGGATGAGATACGCCGCCAAAACGAAGCAATCAAAGCAGAACTCAATGAAGCGGAGGAAACTCTCCAGACGCTCCGCGGCAGACTGGCAGAAGAAGTGGCGAAATCATCCAAGCCTCAATCCCCCATCATCAAGGACGATCCAGCCACCACCCAACGCCTCGCCGCCGCTGAAGCGGAAGTCCGCCGTCTGCGCGAACTCGCATCACAAGCGCCTGAACAAGCATCGCGCGAAAAATCACGCACCGATGACATGCGCCGCCAAAACGACGCACTCAAGGCCGAGCTCCGCAACGCCGAGACGAACCTCCAATCAATGCGCGCAAAACTCGCCGCCGCTCCGGTCGAAAGCGAAGTGAAATCCCTCAATCAACGCATCGATTCGCTCGAACAGGAACGCGAAGCGATGGCCATGGCTCTCACCCAATCCCGCGGAAGCCACACGGAAGCACTCAGCCGCATCGCCACACTCGAAGCCGACCTCAAGGTGCTGCAACAAAAACGCAGCGACCTCGACCGCGACCTCAAAGCCGAACGCGAAGTCGCCAACTCGGTAGTCGCCGGACAACGCAAACAACTCGACTTGCTCGAACAAGAACTCGAACAAAAAAATTCGGAACTCACCAAAGCCAACGAACGCATCGCCGGACTCTCGAAGGAACTCGAGGAAAGCCGACAGGCATTTTCCCAGCTTCGCAGCGAGCGTGATACACTGATTCAGGAGCGCGACCAAATGTCTGCCCTGCTCAAGCTCAACGAATCCGGCCGCATCCAGGACCTGATCGAGCAAAACATGTCGCTCGCCAAAAACCTCCGCGAAGCGAACGAGAAGGTGGAAAACCTCAGCCGCGAAAACAACGCCGACAAGGACGCGTACACCGACGCCCTCCGCGACCTCGCCATCGCAAAGACACAAATCAACAACCTCCAACAGGAAAAACACGAGCAGGACAAACGTCTGGCCGAACTGGAAACACGCCTGAAGTCCGAGGAATCCGCCCTCGCGAAGGGCGAATCAAATGCAGATCCGGCGGAAGCCGAACTCTTGCGCGACATCATCAAGCGCCAACTGCGCACCCAGGAACGCCGCCGCCAGGCCCGCGAACTGCTCGTCGATGCCGCACGCGAACTCGGCACCGGCGACGAACGAATTTCCAAAGCCATCGAAATTTTCGACAGCGGCGAAATCGCACTCTCACCCGAAGAACAAAAACTCATCGCCGATCGTCAGGTCGATGGCGAATTTGTCTCACCCTTCGCACGCGACCGCGCAACGGTCAGCCAAGCAACCAGCGAACTCACCCGCGACATCTCCGCCTTCGAACGCACCGCGGAAAAATCCTTCGTCGCAGGTCGTCTTTTGCCGACCCGCGAATTGTACGAAATGATCATCGAACAACACCCGGGTCACACGCCATCACTTTGCAAACTCGGCGTGGTGCACCTGAAGCTGGACGACCCGATGGCGGCCATCGATGCCTTCCGCCGCGCGGTGGAACTCGAGGACAACAACGCCTATGCCCACCGCATGCTGGGATTTTCTTTCATGCAGGTGGGCGACATACCAGCCGCCGACAAAGCCATCGCCAATGCCGTCGAACTCGCGCCCAACGACGCAAAAAGCCAACTCCTTCTCGCAACCCTGCGCTACCGGCTCGGTCGCCTCGGCGAAGCGGAATCCCACTTCAAAGCCGCGATCAATGCCGACCCGATGCCCAGCGAGCCCTACTACAACCTCGCTCTCCTCTGCTCGCGCGACCGCCGCTTCGAGGATGCGAAAAATTACTACCAACAGGCACTCGAACGCGGCGCCCAACCGGATCCAAAACTCGAGGAAACCATCAGGAAACAATGATTTCCCGACGCCACATGCTTTCTGTCATGCTGTTCATCACGGCCTCGTGCTCAAATGACACGAAGGTCGCCGAATCCACACCCACCCACAAACCCTTCAGTCAGCGGCTCAACGAAAAGAACGGCTACAGCCAAGACTCCGAGGGGAATTGGAAAGTCCAAGGAGACAAACGCAGCTCGTTTGAGAGCCAAGGGGCATCTCCATATTTCCAGGGCGAATATCAAAAAAATGCCTATAAAACAGGCGAATACGCGAAAAAATCCTGGTGGGGAAACAAGGACTACGGCCGCAAAACCTACGATGGCAACACCGATGGCAGCCGCTTTATGACCCCATCCGCACTCGATGGCAAAAGCGCGCGCGAGGCCAGCACGACCGCGAAACTCCCCGGCACCTACGAAACCAAAAATTTCGCCACCAACGAGGCCAGGGAAGCAGGTAAGCAAAACATTTCAAAAACCTCTGATGCCGAAACCGACATCCGCCGGCGCGTATTCCAAGAGCCGCAAATCATCGACTGGCGCGAACAACGCTCACTCAGCCTCGAGCAATCGAAAGGCCTCCTCGGCCGCTAAGCTTTTTGCTCTGTCACCTGCGCGAGTGAGTCGAGCAGGATTTTTTTTAGCGTCTCCCAACGCAAGGGCTTGCCCTCAAGAAAGAAATTTTGCGAAACCTCCAAACGAATCTGAGCGTATCGCGCCGGATCGTATTCGCGCGCCAAGGCCATGGCAAACGCACCGGTGTCGGCTCCGAGAATGCACCGCACATCAACGTCGCACGCTCTCAACTTCGAGCTCCACTCGCCCGCCAAAGATTCACCCAACACCGACTTCTCCGGCGTGACCAGACTCACCCTCCCCGCATTGACGGCATCGGTGTGCAACATGACATGCACCACACTTTCATATCTGCGCAGATCCTCCGCGATACGCTGACGCAATTGCTGGCGGAAAACCCTCTCATGCCTGTCCGCCATCCTCAAACGCAGGTTCTCGGAAATTTTTTCGGAAAAGCGGCTCCACCTTTCATCGCCATCCTTTTCCAAATCTATCAACAGCCGCGTCACATCGCCATGTACCAACGGAGTGCGGAACCTCATCGCGAAGGCCTGACTCAAATTCAAGACCCCCGGTTCCCATCCCTCGTTTGAAGTCAGGACTTCCTCACTGCCGCGAAAATATTCGCGATATGCCTCCGGCACCGTGCAGGTCGCATGCTCACAACTGAAAAGATAGGCGATCATCGGCTCTCAGGGGCTATCGTCGACATGCATACACACCGACTTCTCCGATGGCAATCCCTCATCGCGGCCGAAGCTGCTGCGGATTTTTCTCGTCCTCGCGCCCCCCTCTCCCTCACCCTCCCCCCGCAATGCTCAAAGCCGGAATCGTAGGACTGCCCAATGTCGGGAAATCAACCCTCTTCAACGCCGTCACCCGCACCCGCAAGGCGGAGGCGGCCAACTACCCCTTCTGCACGATCGACCCGAATGTCGGCATCGTGACCGTGCCCGACCCGCGTCTGGCCGTGCTCTCGAAAATCTCCGGCTCGCAAAAATTGGTCCCCACCGCGATCGAGTTTGTCGACATCGCCGGACTCGTGAAGGGCGC
This sequence comes from Akkermansiaceae bacterium, assembly GCA_040377995.1. GTDB lineage: Bacteria > Verrucomicrobiota > Verrucomicrobiia > Verrucomicrobiales > Akkermansiaceae > Luteolibacter. Next base: position 10,751 of record JBEINR010000007.1, read on the forward strand.
CTCGGAAGGTGCCGGACTCGGCAACCAGTTCCTTGCGAACATCCGCGAGACCGACGCGATCGTTCAAGTTGTCCGTTGTTTTGAAAACGACGACATCATCCACGAACTCGGCACGGTCGACCCGATCCGTGACATCGAGATCATCAACTCGGAGCTCATCCTCGCCGACATGGCGGCCCTCGAAAAACGCCGTTCGTCCCGCGAAAAGAAAGCCAAGGGCGGCGACAAGGAAGCGAAAAAGGAAGTGGAGCTCATCGATGTGATCATGCCTCACCTCGATCAAGGCAAGCCGGCCCTCACTCTCGAATTCAGCGATGAAGACAAGGCGGTCGTCCGCGAATTTTTCCTGCTCTCATCCAAGAAAACAATCTACGCCTGCAATGTTTCCGAAGAAGAACTCGCCGGCGCGATCGAAAATCCGGACTCACACCCGCAAGTCGCCAAGGTCCGCCGCTATGCCGCCGAACACAGTGGCTCGGAAGCGGTGGTGATCTCCGCGCGCATCGAAGAAGAGCTCAGCGAAATGCCGCCCGAGGAAGCACTCGAGTTCCTCCGCGAAATGGGCGTCAATGATTCCGGCGTCTCGTCGCTGATCCAAGCGGTCTATCACCTGCTCGGCCTTCGCACCTACCTCACCACCGGCGTGCAGGAAACCCGCGCATGGACGATTCACGAGGGCGACAAAGCCCCCGCCGCCGCTGGAGTGATCCACACGGATTTCGAACGCGGCTTCATCGCCGCCGAAGTCGTGCACTACGACGACCTCGTCGCGCTCGGCTCAAAAAATGCCGCCAAAGAAGCCGGCAAACTCCGCATCGAAGGCAAGGAATATGTCGTGAAGGACGGCGATGTGATCGAGTTCCGCTTCAATGTGAGCAAGTAACACCCGCCGCGCGCCGATTCATAAAGGCACCTTCATTCCCGAAGCCTCAGCCAAGCGTTTCTGGTTGGCATCGAAGGTGAGAAACACCTCCGACCCGAGGTGAATCGCTGTAGCAACATGCAAAATGTCCGTCATGCGATGGCCGTTTTCTTCGGTGTGTTTTTCGCTCAGCATGTCTGCAATGCGATGCACATCCGCCCAGTCAGGCGCGGTCATTTCAAACACCCCTTGCGAAAGATCCGACTGCAAAGCACGCAACATCGCCATGCCTTCAGTTTTCGCAAACCCCTTGCTGCGATCCAACGCAAACAGCCTCATCTGAAACCGGATCGACTGGCGAAACTCGAGCAAGAGGAGACTGGATACGGCGAGCGGACTTGAAAGGGTTTCATGATAGGCATCCGCACGCCGGGAGTTGCTCTGCTCGCGGTACTTCGCACACAGAAACGATGTGTCGGGAAAAACGCTCATCCCTCCTCACCCTCCAATTCAGCTTCACGCATGGCACGCACCTCTTCATCCGAAAAGACACGGTCGCCCCATATCGCCTTCCTCCGAGCCTCCCAATCAACCTTGGGC
>JBEINR010000192.1:0-2081 GCA_040377995.1 Akkermansiaceae bacterium
CCGCAATGTGTTTTTGCGCGACAAGTTCACTTGTCAGTATTGCACGAGGGTTTTTCCGGAGAGCCAGCTCAACCTTGATCATGTCACGCCGCGCGACAAGGGCGGGCGCACGAGTTGGGACAACATCGTGACCTCCTGCTTCCGCTGTAACACGCGCAAGGCCAACAAGCTGCCGCATGAGGTGGGCATGCATCCTCGCAACAAGCCGTTCGCGCCGCGCTGGAGGCCTCTCTTCGGGCTGCAGGAAAATGGTCTTGCCGACGAAAGTTGGGGGCAGTTCATCCGGCCCGAGCGTGACGAGACGCGGCTTTCGGCGTGAGTTTTCTCACTGCTCGGCCATGTGGTCGAGCAAGCGTTGGTTGAACTCATCGGCCATGTTGTAGCCGAGGCGGCGCAGTTGTTGGTCGAGTGCGGCGATGGTGACCATGCGTGCGGTGTCGCGGCCGGGCGCGACGGGGATTTCCACATGCGTGACATGCTGACCGAGGATTTCGTAGGTTTTTTGGCGCAGGCCGAGGCGGTCGACTTCGTTGAGGTCGGCGTGGGGTTTGAGTGTGACGACGAGGTCGAGGCGTTTGTCTGGCCTGATCGATGCGAGGCCGTAGAGGTTGGCGACATTGATGATGCCGATGCCGCGGATTTCCATGTAGCCGCGAGAGAGGTCTGGAGAGGTGGCGACGAGTTCGCCGCCGACGAGTTTGATGCGTACCATATCGTCGGCGACGAGTGAGGCGCCGCGTTCGAGCAGGCCGATGGCGGTTTCAGATTTTCCCGAACCGCTTTTGCCGATGATGAGGACTCCGACGCCGCGCATGTCGACCATGCAGCCGTGGAGGGTGATGCTGGGAGCAAAGTCGTGTTCGAGCAGGATGGTTGCCGCATTGAGAAACTTCATGGTCACCTGCGAGGTGCGGAAAACCGGGATCGAATGTTTGTGGGCTACGGCCATGAGCGGCTCTTCGAGGCTTGATCCGCGAGAGGTCACGATGCACGGGATGTCGCGTTCGCACATTTGCTCGAAGCGTTCGATGCGGACCTCCTCGGGGAGTTTGCGCAGGTAGGAGAGCTCCGAGTTGCCGAGCACCTGGACGCGTTTTTTGGCGAAGTAGGAAAAGAATCCGGCGAGCGCGAGCCCGGGGCGGTTCATGGCGGGCTCGCTGATCGGGCGGTCGAAGCCGACGCGCTCGCCCTGCAATTCGAGATCGAGAGCCTTGGCGTGGCTTTCGAAAAATTTACCCGTTGAAATCGAGGAGACTGTCTTGGGGCGGGCCGGCATCGGGTCCATGCAAGCACAGAAGGGTCGCTACGGCACGAAAAATTCCGGGGGTTTCCAGCCGCCGAAGGAAGGGGTGAAATCGGTTGAGAAGGGGTTGCGCGCCCGGTGAAAAATGCTACATAGCCGCCGAGCCATGCCGAACTACGATTACGAATGCCAGAAATGCGGCGACCGCTTTGAGGTGTTTCAGAGCATGAACGACGCCAAACTTTCCCTCTGTCGCGTCGATGGCTGCGGCGGCGAGTTGAAGCGTTTGCTCGGTACCGGTGGAGGCATCATCTTCAAGGGATCGGGATTTTATCAGACCGATTACCGGTCCTCGTCTTATCAGGCCGGAGCCAAGGCCGATGGTGGCGGCTCCTCCGCGCCGCCGGCGAAGTCCGGCGATTGAGTTGATCCGCGCGCAAGGCCTTGCGGAAACGATCAATGCGTTGATGCGATATTACGCAGTGACATGATCGGCCGCTTGCCCGGCGTGCTTTGCATGTTTGCAGCGGAATCATCGTTTGGTGGCTGTGGTTGATGCGGTTTTTCCGCGTTTGTGCCTGCGGTTTCTTGGCAGCGATGCTTGGGGTTTTCGGCAAGCCTTTCCATTCGATCGCATGGGTGTTGGTAAGAAACGAATGCGCGCGGCAAAGTGGTGGGTACGCCAATGGTTGGTGCCGGGGCGTGAAGCGATGTTGGGCGGCATTCCATGATGCCGTCTGTTTGCGAATCCGGGTGGGTTGGTGAATCAGGGCCTCATGGGGTGCGGTTGAAACAACAATCGTTATTCCATGAAAAGAAGAAGAACAACAACATGCAC
>JBEINR010000209.1:0-1825 GCA_040377995.1 Akkermansiaceae bacterium
ATTGTTCCCGTCCCAATATGGTAAATTACAGACCGCAGGATCAGCTATTGGCGACGGACCACATTCACCCTCGCCCGCAGCGCATGATGCATCTCCTTCAAGCATCATCAGTCCACTCAATGCGATAATATGCGCTTTCAGTGAATTCATGCCATTTGTGACAAATGAACTCGCGCCCGATGTAGTCGTTAAACGATTCTGTGAAATTTCATAGGTGGTACCTCTTGCAACCTGCTGTATCGTCGGTGTGATAACAGGGAATCCCCATGTTGGTGTCTTGGTCGATGTCCTCGTGGCAACGCCCGGGCGTTTGCTTGATTTGATCGATCAGCGTCATGTCGATCTTTCGCAGGTCGAGTTTTTCGTGCTCGATGAGGTTGATCGGATGTTGGACATGGGATTTTTGCGCGATGTGAAGCGCATCATCTCGCTTTTGCCATCGCGAAGGCAGTCGTTGTTTTTTTCGGCTACGCTGGCACCGAACATTGTTGAGCTCGCGCAAACGATTTTGAAGGACCCCGCGCGGGTAAGCATCACGCCGGAGACCACGACAGCCGAGAAGATCGAGCAGCGGATCTGTTTCCTGAATCGTGAGTACAAGCGGCCGCTGCTTGAGCAATTGTTGCGGGAGCAGTTCGAGGCGAAGGAGCAGAAGCTCACGATTGTTTTCAGTCGCACCAAGCATGGCGCGAACAAGCTTGCGAAGAGCTTGAATGCGGCGGGTTATCCGTCGGAAGCGATTCACGGCGACAAGTCGCAATCACAGCGCGAGAAGGCGTTGGAACGCTTCAAGAAAGGGCTCACGCCGATTTTGGTGGCGACCGATGTTGCGGCGCGTGGAGTCGATGTGAAAGAGGTCGGCCTTGTGGTGAATTTCGATCTTCCCAACGAGCCCGAGTCGTATGTCCACCGGATCGGCCGGACCGCGCGGGCGGGCGCCGAGGGTCGGGCAGTTTCCTTTTGCTCGGAGGAGGAGTTGGAATTTTTGCGCGAGATTGAGAAGACCATCCGCATGGCGATTCCCAAGTGGGAAGATCATGACTGGCACAACGAGTCTCTCGCTGAGCATCATGCGCGCGGCAAGTCGGCGAATGGCGCAAGGCCATCGGCTGCGAAACAGTCGGCGGGTGGGGGTCGTTCCGGCCAAGGCCGGAGACGCGGTCGGCGCGGTGGCCGCTGAACTTGTGAATCAGCGATCGAGGATCGAGTTCCAGTGTTCGAGGTTGTCCTTTTGCGACTCGAAGAGTGCGGTTGTGTCGTCGTGAATGGTGATCGAGGTGATCTTGTCGCCGACGCCGTTGTATTTGCAGCCGCGCTCGCCGGTGTTGTTTTTGCCGGTGATTTTTTCCACGATGTCGAGACCGTTGGTGACTTGGCCAAAGACCGAGTGGCGGTTGTCGAGGAAGGGGGTGGGTACAGTGGTGATGAAGAATTGCGAACCGTTGGTGCCGGGGCCGGCGTTGGCCATGGAGAAGACTCCTGGTGAGCGGTGGCGAAGTTCGGGATGGAACTCGTCGGCAAACTTGTAGCCCGGGCCGCCGCGGCCAGTTTCCGTTGGGTCGCCACCTTGCAGCATGAAGCCTTCGATCACACGGTGGAAGGCCACATTGTTGTAGTAGCCGCGGCGTGCGAGGTTGAGGAAATTTGCGCAGGTGAGAGGAGCCTTGGACGCGTAGAGGGTGGCGTCGATGTCGCCGGCGGTCGTGTGAACGGTGATTTTGATGTCGGACATGGCGCGATCCAACACGAGCGGCGGCCGCTTGGCAATGCGCTACATTTTTTGAGCGAGCACCCAGCGGTATTCGGCGGCGATTTGTTCCTCGAC
>JBEINR010000021.1:0-8192 GCA_040377995.1 Akkermansiaceae bacterium
CCAGTACTCACGCGTGTTCCCGTAGCCGTCCTTCGACGGCAGCTTTGCGGTCGGACACAGCCGGAATTGGCCGATGTTGCCGTAGAGGTTGCTGAGCAACTTCGCGAACTCCTTCCAGCAAGGAACGAGTGTCTGCTGGGCTTGTGCGATTGGTTGCGCGTCGGTGTGCAGGTTCAATTCCTCGAGACTGTCTTCGTTTTTCCACTCAAAATAGAGGGATGCGTCGAGCCCGCCGATTTTATTGGTGGTACGGAAGACCCCGTTGAGTCCTGAGCGGCCGAGGAAGGTTTCGGCGACGGTGAGTTTGACGAACTTGCTGGTCTTGAGTTTTTCCTCCACCTGCTTGTGGTTGTCGCCGAAGGTCAGTTGATCGAAAATCGCGGCGGGGTTTTGTGCGGGTTTGGCATTCAGCGGGTGTTTGGTGTCGAGCCAGAAGCGATCTTCCGCATGGAGTTTTTCGAGGGGAATGGTGGAGGTGGTTTTGTTGGGGAGACGGATAGTGATATCGTTCGCGGTGCGTTTGACAAATTCCCCTTCGAGGGATTTTGTGCCATCCGCATTCTTCCACGGCCTTGCCTCGGCGCAAAGTGCGGTGGCGAGGGTGATGGCGATGATTGTTATGGGCGTCATGCTTTGAAGGTGCTTCAGTGGCCTTGTGGCTTTTGGCGGGGTTCCCATTCGCGGCGTGAGCGTGAGCGCACCGAGAAGATCACCGGGATGCCGGGGGCCGGGTGGGCGGCGCGGTATTGGTTGGTGAGGTAGGATTCGTAGCTGCTGGCCATGAGGCGCTTGTCGTTGACGAAGAGTACGATCACCGGCACGGGAATCACGCTGTATTTTTCGTTGGTGGCGGCGGTGGCGTAGTAGAGTTTGAGTCGGCGTTTGAGTCGGCTGTCGATTGGGGGTGGGTTGGTTTCGAAAGCCGTTTGGAGGATGCGGTTGAGTTGACCGGTGCCGGGGATGTTTTGCGAGCCCTTGCGGATTTTGAGGGCCTCTTTGAGGACTTTTTCCACTGATCCGCCGGTTTTGGCCGAGCAGGCGACGAGGGGGGCATAGTGGAGGAAAAACAATTCGCGGCGGGCGTGGGCGGTCGCTTCTTCAAGGCGCGCGGATTGGTTGGCTCCGGGGTGGTAGAGGTCGAATTTATTGAGGACGATGAGGCAGGGTTTTTTCTCATCGATGATCGTTTGGGCGATCTTGCGGTCTTGGGCCGAGATGCCGGCGGCGACATCGACGACCAGTACGCAGAGGTCGGCGCGGCGGATGGCCTTTTCGGTGCGCATCGCGGAAAAGACTTCAACCGAGTTGTCGCGTTTGCCGCGTGGGCGGAGTCCGGCGGTATCGATGAGCGTGAAATTTTCGCCTTGGAACGAGCAGGGCAGATCGATCGCATCGCGGGTAGTGCCGGCGATGTCGGAAACGATCGTGCGTTCGTCCTTGAGGATGGCGTTGGCGAGTGAGGATTTCCCTGCGTTTGGTTTGCCGACGATGGCAATCTTGATGCCTTCGTTTTCGGCGACCTCGGCCATGGCTTCCGATTCCTCGGCGAGTGGTGCGATCACCGCATCGATTTCATCGCAGAGGCGACCGAAGTTGCGTCCATGTTCTGCCGAGACGAAGAGGACTTTTGAAAATCCGAGTCGGGCGAAATCGGAGAATGAGGATTCGTGTTTCGGGTCGTCGACCTTGTTGAGCACGAGCATGACCGGAGGGTTGGCCTTGCGAAGTTTTTGGGCGATTGATTGATCGGTCGCGGTGAGGCCGTCGTGGGCGTCGACCACGAACAGGATGAGGTCGGCTGTTTGCATCGCGATGTCTGCCTCGATGGCGACTTGCGCGTCGAAGCCATCCTCGATGTTGCCGCCGATGCCACCGGTGTCGATGATCGTGCAGGGGTGGGCGGTTGCTTTGGATGGCGCGCTGATGCGGTCGCGAGTGACGCCGGGTTGGTCGTGCACGATGGCGATCTTGCGACCGGCGAGGCGGTTGAAGAGCGCGGATTTCCCGACATTCGGGCGGCCGACGATGGCGACAGTAGGCATGGGGTGGGCATGAAAAGGCGGAAACCCGCGGAACGCAAGGTTTTGCGTGACGCTATCCGATGGCTTTTGATGTGGCGGTGATGATCAGATCCAAGTGGTGGAAGTGAATGTGAAGGGAGGAGAAGAGGAAGAAGAGGGGGGAGGGAGAGAGAGGAAGAGGAGAAGAGCGGCGACCAGTGATCGCCACCACGAAAAAACCCCGCCTTTGGGGGCGGGGTTGATTCACACGAACTGGGATGGCGGAGCGGACGGGGCTCGAACCCGCGACCTCCAACGTGACAGGCTGGCGCTCTAACCAACTGAGCTACCGCTCCATCCCGTTCGGGTGGGCGGGAAACTAGGAGGCGCTTTGGGCGGAGGCAATACCTTTTTTCAAATGATTGAAAATTTTCATTCGATCAGGCGAGTTGTTGGATTGCGGCTTCGAGGCTTGGGAGGTCTTCGACCGAAATCACGGTGGCGTCCTTGTCGATTTTGGCGACGAGTCCGGCGATGACTTTGCCGGGTCCGAGTTCGATGAAATGGCGATGGCCCATGCTGATGAGGGTTTGGATTGATTCCGTCCAGCGGACCGAGCCGGTGACTTGTTTTTCGAGCATCGAGCGGATTTCGTTTGGTTCGCTGACTGCCTTGGCGGCGAAGTTGCAGACGACCGGGATGGCGGGTGTCTGCATCGGCACGGCGGCGAGTTCGGGGGCGAGTGCGTCTTGTGCCGATTGCATGAGGCGGGAGTGGTAGGCACCGGCGACATTGAGTTTGATGGCGCGGCGGATGCCGAAGTCTTTCGCTTGGGCGATCGCGTCGTCGATTCCGGTCACGCTGCCGGAGAGGACGATTTGGCCGGGGGCGTTGAGATTGGCTACATCGACATCGGCGGCTTTGGCGAGTCCGCGGACTTGGGCTTCATCGCCCCCGATGAGTGCGGCCATCGAGCCTTGGGTTGCGTTGCAGGCTTGTTCCATGAGGGCCCCGCGTTTGCCGACAATTTTGAGGCCGTCTTCGAAGCTGAAGGTGCCGGCGGCGGCGTGGGCGGTGAATTCGCCGAGTGAGAGACCGGCGGCGGCGACCGGTTTCAGGCTGGGGACTTTTTCGCGCAGCAGGGCGAGGGCCATGAGGCCGTGGAGGTAGAGCGCAGGTTGGCAGTGCGAGGTTTTGGTGAGTTCATCCTCCGGCCCTTCGGTCATGATTTTGGAAATCGAAAAACCGAGTGCTTGATCGGCCGCTTCGGCCATCTTGCGGGCGGTGGCGGATGATTCGATGAAGTCCTTGCCCATGCCGGTTTTCTGGGCCCCTTGTCCGGAGAATAGAAGAACGATGTCGCTCATGATGGATGGGGATTTAAGGCATGCCCGGCTGGCTGCAAAGCGCAATCGGCGTAGTGTTTATGCGGTTGATTGCGGAGAGTTGGAAATTCGAGGCATCGCATGGCTTGTCGGTTGACCAAACCCGTGTGGGGTCATAGATTCGCCGCCTTTCCCACCAAACACATGAAGACACCTATCACAGTTTCAGTCACCGGTGCGGCCGGCCAGATCGGCTACGCGCTACTTTTTCGCATCGCATCCGGCTTCGTATTTGGCCCGGACCAACCCGTGAACCTGCGGCTCATCGAAATCGAGCCCGGCATGGCCGCGCTTGAAGGCGTGATGATGGAGCTCGATGACTGTGCCTTCCCCTTGCTCAACGATGTGGTTGGTACATCGGATCTCAATGAAGGATTCAAGGGCACCAACTGGGCGCTCTTGGTCGGCTCCGTGCCGCGCAAGGCGGGGATGGAGCGTGGTGACCTTCTTGGCATCAACGGAAAAATTTTCACCGGTCAGGGCAAAGCCATTGCCCGCAACGCGGCCAACGATGTGCGCGTGCTTGTGGTCGGCAATCCCTGCAACACCAATGCGCTCATCGCGATGAACAACGCGGACGGTGTGCCGAAGGATCGTTTCTTTGCGATGACCCGCCTTGATGAAAACCGCGCCAAGAGCCAACTCGCGAAGAAGGCCAGCGTGCATCAGTCGAAGGTCACCAACCTTTGCATCTGGGGTAATCACTCGGCGACCCAGTATCCGGATTTCACCAATGCAAAAATCCACGGTCGTCCGGTGACCGATGTCATCTCGCATGTCGAGTGGCTCAAGGGTGATTTCATCAGCACCGTGCAGCAGCGCGGAGCGGCGATCATCAAAGCCCGCGGTGCTTCTTCGGCAGCATCCGCCGCGAATGCCGCGATGGACACCGTCAAGAGCCTCATTACGCCAACGCCGGCGGGAGATTGGCATTCGGTTGCGGTTTGTTCCGATGGATCCTATGGCATTGAAAAAGGCCTCATGGCTTCGATGCCGATCCGCACGATCAGCGACGGCAAGTGGGAAGTCGTGCAGGGTCTGCCGATCGATGCCTTCAGCCGCGAGAAGATCGATGCATCGATCAACGAGCTCAAGGAAGAGCGCGATGCGGTGAAGAGCCTGCTTCCGGGCTGATTTCTCCCAGCGTAAAAACGCTTTCAATCATGCGGTCGGCTCGTGAGGGTCGGTCGCATTTTTTTGTTCGGCCTGATCATTCGAACGATCGCCTTATCAGGATTGCTGCGAGGCGAAGCCTAGCGCGCGTTGTTTCATTTGTGAGGCCATGAGGCCGAGGGCGTTGGCGCGGGTGGGGGCGAGGTGTTCCTTGAGGCCGGTGCGGTCGATGAAGCTCATGTCGGCAGTGAGGATCGCATCGGGAGACTCGCCGTTGAGCACGCGGATGAAGAGGGCGATCATGCCTTTGGTGATGAGCGAGTCGGAATCGGCGGCGAATTCGATGCGGTCGTCGTGCATCGAAGCGTCGAGCCAGACTTGCGATTGGCAGCCTTTGATCAGGTGATCGGGGGTTTTGGCGGATTCCTCCATGGGAGGGAGTTTTTTGCCGAGGCCGATGACATACTCGTAGCGTTCGGTCCAATCATTGAAGAGTGAGAGCTCGTCGAGCAGTTGGTTTTGTTTTTCGGCGATGGTCATGAGTGGTGGTGGGGATTTGAAACTGCGGATGGGTGGGACCGCAAGCTGGATTGAGGGTCAGGTCGCAGGGACGATTTTTTGCAGGGTTTTCCCGAGGATGAATGCGATGGGTGGTGCGTAGAGTGCGAGCCATGGCAGTGAGGCGTCGGGGCCTAAGGCATAGGGGATCAGAAAAGTCCAATCGACGAGCGGGATTCCAGCGAGCAGCATGGAGACTCCGGTGAAGGCCGATCGTCGCAAAAGGAAGAGCGCGAGAAAGGTCCACAGCAGATAGGGCAGTGCGGCGGGCCATAGGTGGATGATGCTGTCGGTGTCCTTGATGTGGGCAGCGAGGCAAACGGTGGCGACGGCGAGCGGATACGCAAAAAGAAACAAGCGGCGCGGGTGGCGGTCGGGTTTTGATTCGCTCCGCGCGACGAGTGAGAGTCCGCAGGTATGGATCAGCAAGGCGGCAGCGATCAGGACGAGGCTTGGTGTGATCGCCTTATCACTGCATGCGAAGTATCCGAGCATCGGAAGAAAAGCTCGGCAGAGTCCCATCGGGATGATTGCGAGGGCGGAGGACTTATGTGATTTCGTGTAAATGAGGATCAGGCCGAGGATGATCGCCGCGATGGCAAGCGAGCGTGGATTTGCGGCAGCGGTGGCGAGGCCGGCGAGGCTGCAGGCGATGGCAAGGGCTAGGTAGCTTGAAGGTTGGAAAATTTTTTGCGGCAGCGCGCGTTCGGGGCGGTGGAGCGCGTCCCAGTTGCGGTCGTGCCAATCATTGAGGAGGTTGCCGGCGAGGTAGAGCAGTATGCCGCAGGCGATGGCGGTGATCGCTTGAGGGGGCTGGATGGGAGCTGTGATGCTGGCGAGCAGGATGCCGGTGAGGACATTGCAAGCGACGCTGGGGATATTGGGCGTGCGGATGGTCGCCAGCAGGGTCGTCCATTTTGACGCATGGCTCATGAGGGTAGGGGGGTGAAAAATTTTGGGCGCACGCGTGATTGCGTGAAAAACCTTACAACCGATGGTGGTTTCCCTGACATTATTCCTATTGCCATGTTTGAAGGTTTGAAGCGAATTGCCAACCAGCGTCCGGGGTTCAGGCTGATGGAGTTGGCGGTGGGCATGGCGGTGTTTTTGCTGCTTTGCGCGGCGGGGGGTGCGGGGAGCATGCGCATGGTGGAAAACGGGCGCAAGTCGAAGGCGCTTTCGCAGTTTCGCGATTTCCAGATGGGCATGTCGCTTTTTGAGGGCGACTACCAGAAGCCGCCGATTCCGAGGTCGAAGCGCGACAGCGGCTGGGACACGATTTATGGCGACCCGGATGGCAATTACTCCACGCAGTTTCTCGTCGCCGCCTTGGCTGGCGAGGATCGGGAGTTTCCTTACAAGGGCGAGACTTTCTCCACGAGGGAAAGTAACCCGCAGAAGAAGTCCTACATGGTTTTTCAAATGGCCCAAAATGGAAAGTATGGCATCGGGCCGGATGGCAGGTTGCTCGACCCGTGGGGTGGCAATGTGATTGTGGCGATCAATGGTTTCAAATCGACCAATCCGTCGGACAAGTTGGTGGATTTCGACGATGGTTGCAATGACCGGAGGCTGCACACCTGGGGGCTTGCCGAGTATCATGAAACCAAGCCCAAGGACGAGGCCTATGTTTTTTGGTCCTACGGCAAGGACGGCCAGAAGGGCAAAGGTGGAAACGCGCGAAGTATGGTGCCGCTGAAAGGCTCGGACGATGTCGTGTCGTGGTAAGCGGGTGCGGCCTCAGGCAGGTTCCGCGTCGATGATCCTTGGGAAAACCGGAGCGGGTTTGTCGATTTCGTGACCATCGGCGATAAGCCCCCAGTGCAGGTCGTGCAGGTGGAGTTGCGCGAGGTGGGGCAGCTTGAGTTGAGCGGCAAGGCTTTCGACTGCGGTGGGAAGGATGGGGCCGAGCAGGACTGCGCAGTGAGCGACGCTTTCCGCGAGGTGATAGAGTACGGTCGCGAGGCGTTCGTGCTTTTGCGGGTCCTTGTTGAGTTCCCACGGTTTCATGCGTTCGGCGTAGCCGTTGCAATGAACGACATGGCGGCTGATCGCTTCGAGCGCGGCTGCGACATTGAATTCATCCATCGCCGCGCGGTAATCGGCGGTGGATGTGATGAGTGAGCTTTGCAGCGCGAGGTCATCGTCGGTGGTCATGCCGCCGCGGTGCAGGATGCCTGCGGTGAATCGCTGGGTCATGTTGAGCGCGCGGTTGCAGAGGTTGCCCAATTCGTTGGCGAGCTCGGTGTTGTAGAGCATCACGAGTCGCGACGGATCAAAGTCGGCATCCTTGCCGGTGACGATGTCGCGCATGAGGTAGTAGCGCAGGGCATTGACTCCGAATTTTTCCGCGAGCTCTTTTGGATCGACGATGTTGCCGAGCGATTTGCTCATTTTTTCGCCGCGGATGTTCCACCAGCCGTGGACGAGCAGGCGCGGCATTTCGGCATCGGGGAAGCCCATCGCGTGAAGCATGCAGAGCCAGTAGATGCCGTGTGCCGGCACGAGGATGTCCTTGCCGATGAGGTGGACGGGGCGTTCGTCGCTGGTCCAGAGATTTTGGAAATTGGGAAGATGGTCGGCCGGGGAGGAGTGATAACCGGCGAATGAAACATAGTTGATTAGCGCGTCGAACCAGACATAGGTGACAAAGTCGCTGTCGAAGGGCAGCTCGATGCCCCAGTGGAGGCGAGCCTTGGGGCGTGAAATGCAGAGGTCGGTGCCGGGGTTTCGTTCGAGCGCATTGAGCAACTCCGATTTACGGAAGGCGGGAATGACGGCGTCTTGGGTTTGCTCGAGGTAGGACTGCAGCCAAGCCGTGTGTTCGCTGAGTTTGAAATACCAGTTTTCTTCCTCGATGATCACTACCTCGCCCCATTCGGGTCCGAAATTGCCGGATTCGTTGCGGTCGCGGTCGGAGAGGAATTGTTCCTGGCGCACGGAATAGTGGCCGGAGTGGGATTTCTTGTAGAGTTGGTCGGCGGCCTTGAGATTTGATAGAATCGCCTGAACGCATTTTTTGTGGCGATCGTCAGTTGTTTCGGCCCAGCCGTCGAATTTGACGCCAAGTGTTTCCCAAAGGCTGGTGAACCTTTGGGTGATCTCCGCCACGAAGCTTGCCGGATCGACGCCTTCC
>JBEINR010000093.1:0-3728 GCA_040377995.1 Akkermansiaceae bacterium
CTGCTGCTCTTCTTTGCCGCCGCGGGCTTCCTCGTGCTCAATTTGCTCGGCTTCGGATTCATGAAATCCAAACGCGCCGAACTTGAGCGCAAGCTCGACGCCGCCGAACAAAAACTGGCCACCGCCGAATCCTTCCAAGCCAACGCCGAAAAAGTCGGCGAAGAAATGCAATGGCTCACCGACCACGAACCCGCGCCAGTCGCCAGCCAGGACGCGCTCACCAAAATCCAGCAGTTTTGCGAAACCGAGGCCAAAAATGCCGGACTCACGATCAAGTCGCAAAAACCATTGGATACCGACGAAACCGAAGGCCGCCATTACCACCGCGCAAAAATACAGTTCAACATCGCCGGCAAGGAACAGAACCTCTACCGGTGGCTCGATCAAATCAACGACCCAGCCAATTTCCGCATCGCCACCCAACTGCGTCTCACGCCCGACGCGAAGGACGACACCCTCATTGACTGCACCGCCACCATCGACCAATGGTTCGTGCCGGCCACGCAATGACCCGCACCAATTTCTCTATGCCTTTCAAAGCTCCATTGCTGCTGATTCTGCCCGCCTTGACCGCGGCGCTGCACGCGGAAGTGCCGCAAAAGCAGCCATTGGGAAATTACGCCAACCTCTGGACGAATTCGCCATTCACCGCCAAGCCACCGGTCACGGGTACGGCACCCGTCGCCAACCCGCTCGAGGATTACGCCTTGCTTGGAGTCTCGCCCATCGGCAACAAGGGCTACCGCGTCACACTCATCAATAAGAAGCAGGCCGATCAACGCATCACCGTCGAGACCGGCAAAGCATCGTCCGCCGGATTTTCGATCGTCAAGGTCAACCGCGAAACCGGTCAACCCCTGAAAACAACGGTCGAAATGACCGCGGGTTCAATGCAAGGCACCGTGAGTTTTGATGAAAAACTTTTGACCATCGCCGCCCCGCCACCGACCGCCCCCACGGGTCAGGTCCCGGGCCAAGTGCAACCGCAAATCCAAGGCCAACCCGGTGCCCCCGGCCAAGTAATCCAAAAGCAACCCCGCCCGCGCGTCGTGCCACCGCCCGCGCCCGGCTCTCCGAATCCCGCCCAGCCCCAAGGTCAGCCCAACCAACCCCGCCCCTTCATCCGTCGCCGCTGAAATGGTCCCTTACAACCACCCCTCCTTTATGTCCCTCATCCGCATCATCGCCCTGATCTTTGCCGCATGCTCCTGCGTCTTCGCGCAAGAACCTGCCGCCCCGCAAGAACCCGTTCCGCCAGCCCCGGAACCAAACCAAGGCCAGCAGGCGCCCCCGGCGGTCCCCGTGCAAGGCACTCCGCCGCGCCCGCGCATTGTGCCGCAACCCAACGTCAATAGGCAAATCCAGGGACTTGGCCGCCCGAATGCCGCCAACCCGCAGCCCGCCAATGCCGGCGCCCCCGCCGCAGAGACAGCCAAACCCGCCAGCGCGCCCGACCCGAAACCCGGCATCCCACTCGGCGAAAACACGATCAGCGAAGACATCGTCGAACCAAAACTCAGCGGCAACGCGCTCGCCGGACTCTACCGCAAATACACCGGCCGCCGCGTGATCGTTTCCAAGGCCGCCGCCGATGCAGAATTTTCCTTCGTCCAAGAAGCCAGCCCGCAGGACCCGCTCACCTTCAACAAGGCCGCCGAACTTTTGCGCAAGGCCGCAACCATCGAAAATTTCGTCTTCGTGCCCGACGGGCAGGACCCCAACCTCGATGTTCTCACGCTCGCCACCGGCGGCCTCCGCCCAACCGGCCGCGGCGTCGATGTCTACAACGAAAATGATCCGTTGCCCGATGGCGATGCGGTCATTTCCTATGTGATGACCCTCAGCTACATCAAGCCCGCCGAAGCGGTGAATACCTTCACTCAGATTATCGGCCAGTTTGGCGCCTTTGGTTCGATCGCCGCCGTGCCGAATGCCTCGGCCGTCGTCATCACCGAAAACACCTCGCTCATCCGCAAGCTGATCGACCTCAAAAAGGAAATCGACAAGCCGGGCTCGGTCCAAGCGACCCGTTTCATCAAGGTCCAGTACGCCGATGTCACGGAAATCGCCGAGACGATTTCCGAGCTCCTCAGCGCCCAGCAGGAAAGCCAAAAAACCGCCGGCGTCCAGCGTGCTGGCGCTGCGCCCGCCGCCAATGGAGCGCCCGCTCAAGCCGGAGTCTCCGGCGCCGATACCGCCGGTGAAGACACGCCGGTGCAAATCGTGCCCGACCCACGCACCAACCGCATCTTTGCCATGGGCCGCCCGGTCGACCTGCTCTTCGTCGAGGGCCTCGTGCGCGAGTTCGATGTGGAAACCAGCGAAAAGAATTTCCTCCGCCGCAAGCTGAAGTTCCTCACGGTCTCGGAGTTCCTTCCGATCGCCAGCGATGCCCTTACCCGCGCCTTTTCCGGCACCGGCGGCGAAGGGGGGCAAGGCGGCACCCAAGGCGGCCCCGGCGGGCAAAATGCCAATCGCCCGCAAGCGCAATCCCGCCAAGACACCACCACAGGCGGACGCAACTCTAGCGGGCGCAACTCGACAATGGGCAGCAATTCCTCCGGCATGGGCGGATCCGGCTCAGGCAGTGGCTTCGGCGGTGGCGGTGGCGGACTCAGCGACCCCTCGATCAGCACCGCTCCTGAATCGGTCCTCGTCGGCCGCACCCTGCTCGTCGCCGACAACATCACCAACTCAGTCGTCGTCCAAGGCCCACCGGCCGGACTTGAAATCGTCCAACGCCTCATCGACCAACTCGATACGAAACCGGATCAGGTCCTCATCTCCTGCGTCTTCGGCCAACTCGGCATCTCCGACGGCTGGAGCTTCGGCATGGATTATGTGCGCACGCTGAAAGGCGATGTCGCAGGCAGGGGTGGTTCGGGATTTGGACCGACGTTACCCCTTGATAATGATCCCAAATTTGACCCAGGTGATTTCAATGGGCTGCTCAACTCTGGTCCAGCTGGGGGTCTTGGCATCTACGGCGTAATTGGAAATTCGCTTAATGCTTATCTGGTGGCTAAGCAAAACGACGAAAATTTTAAAGTGCTTTCGCGTCCGTCTATCTTCACCGCCAACAACCAAAAGGGCTCCATCGTCAGCGGCACACGCATCGCCGTGCCAACGAATTCCTACTCCTACGCCAACAGCTCCGGGCCTTCGACCAACTTCGAATACCAGGATGTTGCGCTGAAATTGGAAGTGATTCCCCTGGTCAATTCAAACAGCGAAATTACCCTCAAGATCTATCTCACCAGCGATGATCTCGGAAATGATCGCCCTGTTGGCACCGGCGAAAATGCCTATGACATCCCAGATATTCTCAACCGTGAGCTGATCACCACCGTGACGGTTCCCAACAATCAAACCGTTGTGCTCGGCGGCCTCATCACCGAATCCTCAAAGGACGGGACCAGCGGCATTCCCATCCTCAGCCGCATCCCCGGCATCGGGCCGCTCTTCGGCACGAAGAGCAAGGACAAGAGCGAGAGCGAACTGATCGTGTTCATCCAACCTTCGATCGTACGCGATCCCCAAACCCTCAACGACGCGCAAACCGACATGGATAGCCGCTACAACATTTCGCCCGACGCCCGCAACTTCGCCGACCCGCCGCCACCTGAAGCGGTCCCCGTCGAGGAACCCAAGCCTGCGAAAAAGTCCAGATCCGGCTTCCGCCCGCCGAATCGGTAAGGAATGTGGCGCGGGCGTCCTCGCCCGCCGCC
>JBEINR010000028.1:0-7497 GCA_040377995.1 Akkermansiaceae bacterium
GGTTTGCCACGGGCTGGCTTGCAAAAGGTAGTTGGGAAACTCAGGCCGCAATGAATAGCCGCGATGAAAGACCGGCGTCGCCGAGCCGGAAATCGGCGGCACAATCCACGGCCATTCGGCCTGCGCCTCACGGCCTGCGCGCTGCTCGCTTTCGCAAAACTCGATGAACTCGCGCGATGCTTGATGGTGATCGACGAGTCGCACGCCTTCCTGCTGGAACGACCACAGCACCGCCTCGTTGAGCTCGACGAGCGCGTGGTCGCGCCACAAGTTGCGCGTTTGGCGAGTGTCGAGGCCAAGCTTTTCGGCAATGACCGGCAACTGGTTGTAACGCGTCACATCGCCAAGATCGCGGGCGCCAATTTCCGTGCCCATGTACCAACCGTTGAATGGCGCGCAGGGGTAAACTTCCGCACCAGTCGCAAAGATCATGTCAGAAATCGCCGGCACCGCGTACCACTTGAGGCCCAGCTTGCCGAACCACTCGTGACGCGGATGGCGGATCGCCACCTCACGCACCAAGTGCTTCGGCAATTCGTAAAATCGCAAGGCCCCGCCGCACTGAATGATCAATGGCAAAAGATCAAATCGCGTCGGCATCGCCGGCGGCCGCCAACCGAGCGCCAAAGCCACCCGCGTGAGCTCGAGGTTCATCGGATCACCGAGAATGCTGCCATCGGCCGACTCGTGCGCGGCGTATCGGACGAGTTGGTGGCTCCAAATGCGAATCTCATTTTCCGCCCCGCGCCACGGCGGCATCACTGTCATCAACGGCGTGATCCGCCCATCGCCGGTCGCGCGTTTCAAATGCTCGCAGGCGGCCTCGAAAACTTCGTCGGTCGTGGCGAGCTGGCGGGCATCGATCACCTCCAGCGATTTCCAATGCAGCCGACCGATGCAGCGCACGGCATTGCGCCACGCTTCACGACCGGCCTGCTCGAGCGAGACATCTGCCGCTGCGGCGGATTTGAGCAGCTCCGCCGAATCGACGAGGTCCCAGCGCTTGGCATGATGGCCATGCAGCGGACATCCGGAAGCAGGTGGCGTGTTCGGGTCATTCATGATCGCATCACGGCACTGGTTGCGCGGCGGAACGGGTTCAGAAAGAAGCGCGAAACTCCATGGTGGCAAGCGGAAAGGACGCAGCTTCGCTGAAGCAAAAAATCCGGCGTGGCCAAATGTAGCCTATTGACAAGCAAGGCTCGGGACAATCACTCTTGAAGGGTTGCGCGACATAACTTGGAGCGTTACGCTGACTTTCCCAAAAATCCATCCTCAGACATTTTTCCCCAGTGTTCTCCAACGAAGATTATATTGCTGAATTGCTCAACGAAGCCGGGCTGGTGAGTGCGGATGAAATTGCCATGGCACGTGAAAAAATTTCCGGCGGCGGATCGCTCATCGAACACATTCTCGCCAATAGCGAGCTGACCCAAGAGCAAATTGCCCAGACCTTGGCCGCCAACGCAGCCATCGCTTTCGTGCGGCTTTCGGAAATCCACTTCCAACCCGGCATCACCGAAGCGATCAGTGAGGAAACTGCCAAGCGCTACCGCGTCATCCCCATTCAGGACGACGGCCTCACGCTCACCTTGGCGGTGTCCGATCCGCTTGATTTCGAAGCGCTCGATTCACTGCCCCATGTGATTGGTCGTGAGCTGAACCTTGTCTGCGCCGCCTATCAGGACATTCGGGATCACCTTAAACAATTTTATCAATCGCAAGACAGCGCGGCAACCTCCGATACGGACGGGGTGCAAATCACCACCGGCGACTCCGAGGCCGGCACAGAAGGCGGCGACGCGCCCATCATACGCCTCGTCGTCCAACTGCTCACTGAAGCTTTCCGCCTGCGCGCCTCCGACATTCATATCGAGCCTCTCGAGACATCAGTGCGCGTAAGATATCGCCTCGACGGCAAACTCGTACACGTCGACAGCCACCCGAAGAAACTTCTTCCCGCCATCATCGCGCGCCTGAAGGTCATGAGCGGCAGCATGTCGATCGCCGAAAAACGCCTTCCCCAAGACGGTCGCATCCAGCTCAAACTCGGCGACAAGCAAGTCGACCTCCGGGTTTCCTCCGTGCCCTCCAATCATGGCGAGTCGATCGTCATGCGTATCCTCGACAAATCGGCACTAGTGCTTGGCCTTCCGGAGCTCGGCTTTTTCTCCGACGACCAGACCACCTTCGAGCAACTGCTCGGCCTGCCCGATGGCATCCTGCTCGTCACCGGTCCGACCGGATCGGGAAAAACCACCACGCTCTACGCCTGCCTCAATGTCATCAACCGCCCCGACAAAAAAATCATCACAGTAGAGGACCCGGTCGAATACGAACTCTCGGGCATCAACCAGGTGATGGTCAAAACCGACATCGGCATGACCTTTGCCGCCGCCCTGCGCGCGATGCTCCGGCAAGCCCCCAACATCATCATGATCGGGGAAATCCGCGATGCCGAAACCGCCAACATCGCGATCAATGCCTCGCTCACCGGTCACTTGGTTTTCTCCACCCTCCACACCAACGATGCCCCCTCGGCCGTTGCCCGTCTTGCCGACATCGGCGTCAAACCGTTCCTCATCGCCTCCGCCGTGCGCGGCGTGCTCGCCCAACGCCTGGTGCGCAAGCTCTGCCCGGTTTGCAAAGCCCCGTCGGAACTCACCGAAAAGGAAATGCGCGCGCTTTCACTCGACGCCTCGCGTATGGCCGACGCCTCGATCTATGGCCCGGTCGGATGCGAAAAATGCCGCGGCGGCGGATTCAAGGGCCGGATGGGAATTTTCGAGCTATTCCTCGTCGATGACGAAGTGCGCCAGATGATCAACACCGGTCTCACCTCCACCCAGCTGCGCCGACGCGCGCGCGAGCTCGGCATGCGCACACTGCGCGAAGACGGCATCCGCAAGGTGTTGGCCGGTCTCACCTCCGGCGGTGAAGTCGTCCACACCACCATGTCCGACGCCGACTGATCCACCGCAAAGCACTCACTCTCCGCCTGTCTCATGGACCACCAACAAATTGTCGAACTCTTTCAAGCCCGCGGGCTCATCGACACCAGCCTCGCGCAAGACATCCTCGCCGAGGTAAATCAGAGCGGCAAGGAGATCGCCGAAATCCTCACGGATTTCCAGATCATCGGCACCCGCGACGATGTCTGGCCGGTCGTCGCCTCTGAGCTGGGCGCCCAGATGATTGATCTGCGCGATTGGACCCCACCGGAAGCCATCCTCGCACTGGTGCCCGCCGGTACCGCGCGCCTCCATGGCGCCCTGCCCGTTCAGTTCGACGACGCAGGACTCCATGTCGCCTTGGTCGACCCACTCAACCCGCAAACTGTCGAGGACCTACGTTTCTCGATCGGTCGCGAAATCGTGCTCGTGGTCGCACCCGACTATTTGGTCGAGGCCAAAATCAACGAATGCTATGGCGGCGAAGGCAAGGCCATGGAGGACATCCTCAGCCAACTGGAAATCGGTGGCGAAATTCACAGCGAAGCCGACCTCGAATCCGAGGCCAACTCCGCGCCGATCATCCGCTACGTCGACCTGGTCCTCTACCAGGCCATCAAGGAAAAAGCCTCCGACATCCACTTCGAGCCCTTCGAAAACGAATTCAAAATCCGCTACCGGGTCGATGGCGCTCTCTATGAAATGGCTCCGCCACCAATTCACCTCGCCCTTCCCATCCTCTCGCGCGTGAAGGTGATGTCCAACATGAACATCGCCGAAAGACGCGTCCCGCAGGACGGGCGCATCGTCAAACAAATCGGCGAAAAACAGGTCGACATGCGGGTCTCCTCGCTGCCCACCCACCACGGCGAATCCATCGTGCTGCGGGTGCTCGATCGCTCGTCGGTAAACCTCTCGCTCGAGAACCTCGGCCTGCCGGATTACATTTACGAGTACATCACCGAAACGATCGAAAAACCCAATGGCATTTTCATCGTCACCGGGCCCACCGGCGCCGGCAAGACCACCACGCTCTACGCCGCACTGCGCCGCATCAACACGATCGACGCAAAACTGCTCACCGCCGAGGACCCGGTCGAATACGACATCGACGGCATCGTGCAAATTCCGATCAACGAAGCCATCGGCCTCGACTTCCCGCGGGTGCTGCGCGCCTTCCTGCGCCAAGACCCGGACCGCATCATGATCGGGGAAATGCGCGACAAGGAAACCGCCACCATCGGCATCCAAGCCGCGCTCACCGGTCACTTGGTGCTATCAACGCTTCACACCAACGACGCGCCCGGCGCGGTGACGCGACTGGTCGACATGGGCTGCGAGCCTTTCCTCGTTGGAGCCTCGCTCGAAGGCGTGCTCGCCCAACGCCTCGTCCGCACAATCTGCAAGGAATGCAAGTCGCCCTACGAACCGAACGAAGCAATTCTCAGTCAACTCGGCATCTCCGCCCATGAGCTCGGCGACAAACAATTCTTCACCGGTGCCGGTTGCGAAGTCTGCGGGCAAACGGGCTACAAAGGCCGCCGCGGTCTCTACGAACTCCTCAACATCACCGACCCGATCCGCGAGCTGATCACCGCCCGCGCCCCAACGGTCGTGATCAAACAAAAGGCTGTGGAGCTCGGCATGAATACCCTTCGCGAAGACGGACTTCGCAACATTTACCTCGGCAACACCACCATCGAAGAGGTGCTGAAATACACTTGATGCCAGAGCGGCGCCTCACTCCCCGAGCCATAAAATCCCATCGCCAAGCCCGACTTTCCCATCGCCATAACGACAACTTTACGCTTCACTACGCCAAACAAACACCATGCCTAACTTCATCTACAGCGCCCTAGACGCCAAAGGCGAACAGAAGTCCGGAGTCATTGCCGCCAACTCCGAGAACGAAGCCATCCAGCAACTCCGCAACAACGGGCTCTATCCGACCCAGATTCAGGAAGAGGGCAAGGCCAGCAAAAAAGCCAAGGCCGCCATCGCACCAAAAGCCAAGGGCAAGGCCAAAGGCAAATCCGTTGCCAAATCCGGCGGCAGCGTGAAGCCGAAAAACCTTACGATCTTCACTCGCCAGCTCGCCACCCTCATCGACTCCGGCCTGCCCCTGCTGCGCAGCCTCACCGTGCTCGAAAAACAAGAACCCAATCCAATGCTCAGGGCCACCGTCGGCGCCCTCGCGGAAAACGTCCAAGGAGGCTCTACCTTCTCCGAGTCGCTCGCCCAGCACCCGAAAATTTTCAACAAACTCTATGTCAATATGGTCAAGGCCGGCGAACTGGGCGGTGTGCTCGAAGTCGTCCTCAACCGCCTCGCAGAATACCAGGAAAAGGCCCAAAAGCTCAAAAACAAGATTGTCTCGGCCATGGTCTACCCCGTGATCGTGATGTTTATCGCCGTTGCCATCCTCGTTTTCCTGATGATCTTCATCGTGCCGAAGTTCAAGGAAATGTTCACCAGCACCGATCAAGAACTGCCTCTCATTTCCCAGATCGTATTCGGCACCTCAGAGTTTTTCCTCGCCCGCCCGCTCTTTCTTCCCAACGTGTTCTTCCTCTTTGTCGTCGTCGGAGTCGCCATCCTGCTCTTCAACATGTGGGGCAAAACCAAAGGCGGACGCAGCGCCATCGACCTGATCAAGCTGCGCATGCCGATCCTCGGCGACATCCAACGCAAAAGCGCCGTCTCGCGCTTCTCACGCACCCTCGGCACCCTCGTCACATCGGGTGTCCCGATCCTCCAGGCGCTCAACATCACCCGCGACACCGCCGGCAATGTTGTCATTTCAAGCGCCATCGAAAAAGTCCACGAGGCGGTCAAGGAAGGCGAAACCATCGTCACCCCACTCCAAGCCTCCGGCGTCTTCCCCAACATGGTCATCTCCATGGTCGATGTCGGCGAAGAAACCGGTCAGCTGCCCGAAATGCTTCTTAAAGTGGCCGATGTCTATGACGACGAAGTCGACAACGCCGTCACCGCGCTCACTTCGATTCTCGAGCCGATCATGATCGTGATCCTGGCATTGATCGTCGGCTCGGTGGTGTTCGCGCTCTTCCTGCCGCTCATCAAGATGATCTCGACCATGGGCAACCAGTAAGCCGCCTGGCCCGGGCGTCCTGCCCGGGTCTTTCCCATTTTATCCTTGGTTTTGAAAATCCTCACCATGAAAGCCCTACCGCAACGCCCCGGCAAAGCCGCCTTCACGCTCATCGAGCTAATGGTGGTCATCACCATCATCGTCATCCTCGCCGGACTTGTGGTCGGCGGCATGGAATACGCCAACCAACGCCAGGCCACCGAAAAGACAAAGGTCCAAATCGCCCTGCTGTCGAAGGGCATCGAGGAGTACAAACTCGACATGGGAGCGTATCCAGGGACGGATAACACCGCCATCGCAGGCGATGTCTCGGAGCAGCTCTATCAGGCTTTGTTCAAGGACGGATACGATTACACCAATCCAACCACGCCTCCAAGCAACTGGACCAAGGCAACAAAAATCTATACAAGCGATCTTGACCCACGAAACAACAAACAGGGATGGGTGACCACAACAACCAACGCGACTCCGGGGGCCAACCTCAAGATCGTTGACCCTTGGGGCAACAACTACCGCTATCGAAAAGGCACAAACGCCCAGAACCCCGACTTCGATCTCTGGTCCGTGGGCAAGGACGGCAAAACAAATACGACCACCCCGTCTACAACGCAGACAGATAACAAGGACGACATCCGAAACTTCTGAGGCACTGAGGAAAAGTCGGGCCTTCAAGGAGCATGAATTTTTAGGCGCATGCAGAGCGCGAGATGCGCATTACGTCTTGCTGGCGCGAACAGGCCTCCTGCACACGCGTTTGCGGCGCAATTGTCATCGGATTGTGCTCGACGCCCGCGCATTGAGCGGGCTTGCTCCGGGCGAAATTCATGAGCGAAGCACCTTCCACCCCTGCCAAGACCACCGCCGACAAGGCCGAGCCGCGCGCACGCCGGATCTCGAATCCGCGCCCGAAAAAATCGGCCAAGCCCGCCAAGCCGGAAACCGAGAGCGGAGCCAAAGCCGAAAGCGAGCCCGCGCCCGCTGCGAAGTTTCCCGAGTTTCCATCGACCGCCGCCGCAAGCCCCGCCGCCGCACGCAGCGATTGGCCCGAACCCGAGCCAGCCACCTCGGGCGGCGCATCCGGCCCGGAAAATCCGAAACGCAAACGCCGCCGGAAAAAAGGCAAGGGCGGCGGACAATCACCAGTCAACGCAGCCGCGGAAAATGAGTCGTCGGACGAATCATCAGATGCCCTAGGCACACCCGTCACGCAGCAATCGCAACAGCAGCCGAGGCCGAATCAACCGCAGCGCGTGAAGGTCGATGCCGAGCAACTCGCGATGTTTGCCTGGAAGATCTATCTGGCCGAGGTGAGTGAAGAAGGCGTGGCACTCATTGGCGACAACGATGCGCGCGAGCTCTCGCGTCGATGCTTCCGCCTGGCGGAAATTTTCCTCGAAGAACAAGCCCGCCGCCGCTGAGGAAACTCGCTGAGAA
>JBEINR010000014.1:0-9245 GCA_040377995.1 Akkermansiaceae bacterium
CCTCGCCGTCGGTGCGGCGATCGAAGGCATGCGCCCGATCGTGGAAATGCAGTTCGCCGATTTCTCATCAATCGCGTTCAACCAGATCGTCAATCAGGCCGCCACGCACTTTTACCGCACTGGCGTGCCGATCCCGATCACCGTGCGCCTACCCTCCGGCGGCACCCCCGGCTCCGGCCCCTTCCACAGCCAAAGCATGGAAGGCATCTACGCGCAGTACCCAGGCCTCGTCGTGCTCACTCCGGCATCCGTCTCCGATGCCTACCACATGCTCATCGATGCGGTCGCGCTCGATGACCCGGTCATTTTCTGCGAGCACAAATTCCTCTATCGCTGGCTCAAGGCAAAATCGATCCAGAACGACCACCTGCCGATCGGCCAAGCCCGGATCGTCCGCCCCGGCAAACATGCCACCGTGGTCGCTTACAGCGCAATGGTCCACGAAGCGGTGCGCGCCGCCGAACGCCTCCACGAAGACGGCTGGGAAATTGAAGTGGTCGACCTCCGCTCGGTGAAACCCCTCGACATGGACACGGTGCTCGCATCGGTCGCAAGAACCGGCCGCTTGCTCGCAGTCGGCGAGGCCTTCCCATGGGGCGGCGTCACTGCCGAAGTCGTCGCCCGCACGGTCAGCGAAGGTTTCCACTTGCTCGACGCCCCACCGCAACGCCTCAACGCGCGCGACACTCCCGTGCCTTACCATCC
This sequence comes from Akkermansiaceae bacterium, assembly GCA_040377995.1. Lineage (GTDB taxonomy): Bacteria > Verrucomicrobiota > Verrucomicrobiia > Verrucomicrobiales > Akkermansiaceae > Luteolibacter. Next base: position 706 of record JBEINR010000014.1, read on the forward strand.
AAAACTTTGGGCCGCCCACCGCCCGACGCCGGAATCAATCCAAGAAGCGCTCCGCAAGCTTCTCAATTTTTAAATCAGCGCAGTTGAAACACCAAACTCCACCCCGCACGCCATGCCCATCGTCCCGATCCTGATGCCCCAACTCGGCGAATCCATCGCCGAGGCCACCGTCATCCGCCTCGGATTCAATGTCGGCGACACGGTCCGCGCCGATCAGGAAATCATCGAGGTGGAAACCAACAAGGCAGTCATGGGCGTGACCACGCTCTGTGATGGAGTGATCGCCGAAATCCGCGCGAAAGAAGGGGTTTCTTACTCGGTCGGCTCGCTGCTCGGCTTGCTCGAAGTGACCGAAGAGGAAGTCGCGCGCACTGGCGTCGACACGCTCGAATCGGCCAGCGAAAACCGCAGCCAAGCAAACGAAAGCGAAAAGCAAAACCCACAAGCCGAAGCCAATCTCCACTTCGCACTCGACGAATCCGACGCCTACGAGGAAGCACCCGCGATCGAGCCGAATGTGAAAGGCCTGCCCGTCCCAACCGGCACAATGGGCGCTCATTACATTTCCCCACGCATGCGCGCACGCATGGATGACCTCGGCCTGCGCGAAGCGGACATCTCAGCCGTCGCCGGCACCGGTGCCGGTGGTCGCGTCACGGTCGCCGACCTCGAACGCTTCCTCGATTACCTCGACGCCTGGCCCAGTGTTTCCGCCTCACCGATGCGCCTCGCCGTCGCCGATGCAATGCGCCGTAGCTGGACCCGACCACTCGCCACCGTTGGCCTTCCCACTTTGCTCGACCGCGTGCTCGAACACCGCCGCAGCCACACGCCAAAACCCGGACTCACGCTTTACCTCCTGCGCGCCTTCGCGCTCGCACTCACCGAAAACCCGGCGACCGCCGGATATCTCATCGGCGACAAGATCGTCCACCCGCGCTCATTCGACATCGGCGTCGCCGTGCAAGTCGAAGATGGCGTGCTCGTGCCAGTCGTGCGCATGGTCGACCAAAAACCGCTGCGCGAACTCATCGCCGAATACGACGACCTCGTCGACCGCTCACGCCGCCGCCGACTTTCCGAAGCCGACTGCATGGGCGGCATCGCCACCGTCACGAACTTCGGCACCTTCGGCCTCACCACCGGCACACCCATCCCCCTGCCCAACGAAACTCTCATCCTCGGTCTCGGCGCAGGCGTGAAAAAACCGGTGTGGAGCGATCAAACCGAAACTTTCCTTCCAGCCACCACCGCCGACATTTTCCTCACCTTCGATCACCGCGTGGTCGATGGCGGCGGCGCAGGGATCCTGCTCCAACGCGTCTCGCAACTCCTCCAACAACCGGAGCTGCTTTAGAGCATTTTCGATGTGAAGGATATTGGGTTTGCCTAGACTTTGCTGCCAGGGCAACGATGGGAATCCGAGGGAGACGTTGAAAAAGTTGTCAGGCAGCTTGGGATTACTTCTGCAAAGGTCCGGGTGTGTTTTTGTGAGACGTCGAGGCGCGCACCACCAGCTCCCCTTGCAGGAGAATGGTGCGGGGGGGGAGCTGCGGATGGCGAATGCGACCGAGCATGGCGTCAATGCAGGTAATGCCAAGGTGGCGGCATGGCTGGCGGATTGTGGTCAGCGGCGTGGTAAGGAGCGTCGCGAATCCCGCGTCATCGAATCCAGCAAGCAGCATGTCGCCCGGCACTTTGCACCCAAGCCCAGCTGCCGCTTGCATAAACCGGGCGGCATTTTGGTCGTTTGACCCGACGCACGCGTCATAACGGGGTCTCCTTTGGATCAGCGAACTCACAAATGCCGGGTCCGACAATTCGCCGGAATGCAAATCCGGGTGAGGCGCCCCAGCTTCAATCAGTGCCTCCCGCAGGCCGGAGAAGCGCAGGTCGGAGGTCGAATGATAGTGGTTTTCGGCAACGAAAAGCACGCGTTGGCAGCCCGCTTCGACCAGATGCCTGCCCATGTCGTAACCGGCGTGGAAATTGTCAAGAGCCACAAGGTCGCAATCGCTGCGTTGCGGAAACTCCGTTGCGTCGCGATCCACGAGCACCACGACCAAGCCCGCCCTGCGAAGAGCGTTCACCACGCCCAGATTGACCGACTCGCGGTTGTCCGCCTGTCCCAGCGGCGCGAAAAACACTCCTTTCACTCCCTGGGCGGCCCAGGACTCCGCGAGTTCCCCCGGAGATCGGTCATGCGGGAGACCGCCCGTGAAGACTCCGCATCCGCGCTGTTGCGCCGCCCGTGTGATCTCCGCGCACATCGGATCGAGTATTTCGGTTTTGCCCAACCCGTCCACCAGCAGGCCCAGGGTGACTTGCAACGGACGGCGCTCCGCCCGGATAAAGGTTCCCGCACCGGCGCGGCGATCCACCATGCCCTGGAGTTGCAGTTCGCGCAGCGCCCGGGCGACGGTGGGCCGCGATACCTTCCAGCGCCGGCAGAGCGCTTCCTCGCTCGGCAACCGCCCGCCGGCATCGGCGTATTTCCCGGCTTCAATCTCGCCGCGGAGGGTTTCGGAAATGGGTTTGTGCTTGCTCATTGGCGAGTGGAAGTTGGAAAATGTAATTACAGCTTTATGTTTTGATGTAAATAAAAAACTCGATGCTGTAATAGGCTCTTGCCACTCTTCGCCAGGGATGCGCCCGCTAAAACCCTTCGATCCGCTCTCTAAAAGGGAGATCGCCGTCGCTCTTGCGCTTCGTCAACGACCAATTCCCTTCCACCATGCCTACCCGACCCACACTCCATCTCATCTGCCAGGCTCACCTCGACCCTGTCTGGCTCTGGCCGACGCGCGATGGCGCGGCTGAAGCGCTGACCACGATCGAAAGCGCGGTCAACCGCATGCGCGAAAATCCGCGCATGAAGTTCACACGTTCTTCGGCGCAGGTTTACCGTTGGATCGAGGAAAGCGATCCCCGGCTCTTTGCGGAGATCCGCCGCCTCGTGAAGGCCGGTCGCTGGGAGACGATCGGGGGGTGGATCGAGCAACCCGATTGCAATCTGCCATCGACCGAGAGCATCTGCCGCCACTCGCTCTATGGCGGAAAATATTTCACCTCACGCTTCGGCGAGGCTGGTCGCGTTCGCGCGGGTTACAATGTCGATTCCTTCGGGCACGCCGGTGGTTTCCCGCAGCTTCTCAAGCAGTCCGGCTTTGATTCCTATGTCTTCATGCGTCCGCAAAAACACGAGGCGCCCGAGGTACCGGATCTCTTTTGGTGGGGCTCCGCGGACGGCTCGCGCGTCCTCTGCCAACGCGTGCCCGGCGAGTATTCGCAGACTCCCTCGACCACAGTCGACCAGTTGGAGCAAAACATCCGCGAGCACTGGCAGCGGCATTTCTCACCCAGCTTCGATCATGGGGTCTTCTGGCTTGGCATCGGCAATCACGGCGGCGGGCCGACCAAGGAACATCTCGCCCGCGTCGCCGAGTTGCAAAAGGACTCATCACTGCCCGTTCTCAAGTTCAGCACCGTGCGCGAATATCTGGAGGCAGTTCTCGCGTCGCCCGCTGCTAAAAATCTTCCGCTTCACGAAGGCGAACTCCAGCACCATGCGCGCGGATGCTACGCGGCATGGGGCGACATCAAACAGCTCAACCGCAACGCCGAACGCCGTCTCGTCGCGGCGGAGACCGCCAGCCAATGCGCCGGCATCGACAAGTCGCTCGAGCCCGCGTGGTGGTCGCTTCTCTTCAATCAATTCCACGACATTCTCGCCGGTACCTGCACGATCCAGACTTCGCCCGAGACACGCAACCGCTTCGGCGCGGCGATCGATGCCGCCGATGACACCCTGCGGCATGCCGTCCAGCGCATGGCCCGCCGCATCGACACGAGCCACCTCGGCGGCAACACGCTCTTTGCCTTCAATCCGCTTCCATGGGCGCGCGAAGTCGAAGTGACGCTCGACACATTCACCCAACCGCACGGTCGCGAAAAAATCACCCATCTCGTTTCAACCGACGGCCGACGCATCCCGATCCAGTGGCTTGCCGCCGATTCCAACTTCGGCCCGCATCTCATGCCATGGGGCAAACTCTGCGCGCGACTTCAGCTGCCGGCTTCGGGCTACAGCACCTTCCATCTCGGACTCGAACCGGTCGCCGCCGCACCGAAAAAAATCAAGGCACTGCCCGCACCGAAAAACCCCGTGCGCCTCGCCGTCCTTCCCGATCGCAGCGACACCTGGGCCCATGGCGTGAAAGCATTTTCCGGAAAAGCCGCAGCGATTCCACTCGGTCGTGCCAAGCTCATCGAGCAAGGGCCATGGACCACGATCGTCCGCCACAGCGCCGTATGGAACAGATCATCGATCCAGCTCGATGTCGTCGCACGCGCCAACGAGACGGCACTGGAACTGCGACTGCGCATCAACTGGCAGGAACCCCGCAGCATCCTGCGCCTCGAGTGGCCCACCGGCATCAAGGAGGGCGAATGGATCAGCCAAACAATTGGCGGACGCAGCACCCGCAAGGCCGATGGCGATGAGCAGCCCGCACAAAACTGGACCGCCTTTGAAAAGGGCAAGCGCGCCGCCGTTCTGGTGAATGATGGCTCCGGCAGCGTCTCGGCGCGCAAGGATATCATCTCCACAATCGTGGCCCGCTCGACGCCTTACGCCGAGCACGAGCCAATGCCCCATCCCGATCTTCCAGAAACCCCATACACCGATCAAGGTTGGCAGGAGCGCCGTTTCTGGACGCTCAACCTCGATGGCGAGTCACCGCTCGATGCGGCCGATCGCGTTGCCGCGTCGCTGCTCACCGGTGCCGAGACGATGCTCGATTCCTGCCATCCGGGCGACTGGCCGATGGAGCGGAGTTTCTTCGCGATCGAACCCGCCGAAGTGAACCTGCTCTGCTTGAAAAAATCGGAAACTGGCAAGGCATGGATCGCGCGTCTGCACAATCCGACGAAGCGAAGCTTGAAGGCCACTGTGCGCGTCGATGGTTACGCCAAGCCCACGACGATCCAGTTCAAGCCTCACCGCATCATCACGCTTGAGATTGCAGCCGCCACCAAGACGAATGCCAAAGGCTCGCCGAAATGGCGCGAGCTTGATCTGAACGAAAATCCGATCATTTCCGAATTCTGAGCTCTTTCTATAAATCATCACCCAAAACAACCAGTGACCATAAACCAACACATTTGCCCCAACCCTTCACTCGATGCTCTTCTGATATCGCCGTCCATCATGGACGATCCTTATCCGATTTACCGTCAAATCCGTGAGGAGGCACCCGTTTTCTGGAGCGACAACTGGAATGCATGGGTGATTAGCCGGGTCGACGATGTGGCGGAATCGCTCAAGGACAAGGAGTGCCTCTCCAATGAGAACCGTCAGGGTCTCCTGTTCGATGGCGTCACTCCTGCGGAGCGCGAGAAACTGGCACCGCTACGCCATTACTTTGCACAGAAAGATGTGATTGGCTCCGACCCTCCGGATCACACCCGGATGCGTGCCCTGGTGCAGAAGGCATTTACCCCGAAAACCATCGCGACCCTGGAGCCGCGGATCAGGGCCTTGGCCAAAGAGATGATCGGCGCCGCCGCGGTCAGCGGCCGATTCGACTTCATCGATGAAGTCGCGCATCCCTTGCCCGTAGTGTTGATTGCGGAAATGTTGGGCGCTCCCTCGGAGGATCGTGATCTTTTTAAGCGCTGGTCCAGTGACATTCTTGCGTTCCAAGGCACGGGAAGAACCACCTATGAAGCTGCGGATATTTCCCAGACCGCTCTTCTCGAATTGTTCGATTACATGAATCGGTTGATCGATCTGCGCAGAACCGATCCGAAAGACGACTTGATCACCGCTCTCGCTTTTGCCGAGGAGGGTGGATCCCGATTCACCCGCGATGAATTGCTTGCCACCTGCAACACGCTTTTGACCGCCGGTCATGAGACCACCACCAACCTCATTGGCAACCTGATCCATCTTCTGATGTCCCATCCCGCGCAGTTGGCGGCGCTCAAGGAAAACCCTGCGCTCATTGGCCCGGCCATCGAAGAAGCACTTCGCTTTGAGGCGCCGAAGCAGCGCAATTTCCGCAGGGTAAAGAAAACCCATCATTTCCGTGGAGTCGAATTTACCGAAAATGAAATGGTCTTCCAGCTGATCGGCGCTGCGAACCGTGATCCGGACAATGCCAGTGACCCGGATGTCTTCGACATCACACGCCCGAAAATCGATCACCTTTCATTCGGTTATGGCATCCATTTCTGCCTCGGCGCGCCTCTGGCACGAATGGAGGCACGCGTGGTGCTGGAGACGCTGTTGAAATCCCTTCCCGACGCGCGCATGGTGCCCGGCAGCCTGCAATGGCAGGAGCGTGTCCAATTCCGAGGACCGAAAACATTGTTGTTGGAGGGAAATCCAAGGGACTAACATCCACTCTTCGAAGTAACACTTTAAAAAACACTCAAAGACGAATCACGCATTGGAGTGGAACGCGTGGTGGAGACGACCCGGCTGCGCCCATGAAATTCGCGTGTATGAAAGCTAACCGATGAAAAATCCACTCATACTCGGCATCGATCTCGGCGGCACGAAGACCGCCGTTATCCTTGGAACGCCATCCGGCGAGGTGATCGCGCGCGAGCAGTTTGCGACCTCCACGGCGGTGGAGACGCGGCGCAGGATCACGGAAGCGGCGCGGGGATTTGGCCGCGATTTTTCGCGTGTCGGCATTGCCTGTGGCGGACCCCTCGATATCGCGCGCGGCAACTTGCTAGCTCCACCGAATCTTCCCGGATGGGAAGGCGCGGAATTGGTTTCATGGTTTGAATCCGATCTGCAAAAGCCGGTCGCGATGGTCAACGACGCCAATGCCGGTGCCCTCGCCGAATGGCGTTGGGGAGCGGGCAGAGGATGTGCGGATATGATTTTCCTCACCTGCGGCACGGGCCTTGGCGCTGGCATCATCTCGGGCGGACGCCTCCTCGCCGGAGCCGGCGGCAACGCGGGGGAGATCGGCCATATGCGTCTAACCGAAGAGGGGCCTCTTGGCTATGGCAAACACGGCAGTGTCGAAGGGTGGGCCTCCGGTGGCGGCATCGGGCGTCAGGCAGTCGATGCAGGTTGGCCTGCCGGAACCAGCACCAAGGATGTCGCCATCGCCGCGGATGCGGGCGACCAGCGAGCGATCGCGCTTTTGGAAAATGCGGGAAGCAAACTCGGCCGAACCATCGCCATCCTCGTCGATCTACTCAATCCGCAGGTCATCGTGCTCGGCTCGCTTTTCGTGCGCGCCCGCCATCACCTTGAGCCCGCACTCCTGCGCGAACTTCACGCCGAGGCCTTGCCCGAATTAGTCGCAGCCTGCAGAGTAGTTCCCGCCGAACTCGGCGAATCGACAGGCGACCTGCAAGCTCTTGCCGCCGCAATGGAATCTCCCGTTTGAAAATAAACTCATGAACTCCACACCATCCCGCCGCGACCATCTTTCCGAATTGTTGAAGCGCCGCCCCGAGCTCACGCTGCACGCGGCCGAGATCCGCAAGGCCGCCGATCTGTTTCTCGAATGCTTCCGCAACGGCGGCAACGCGCTCCTCGCCGGCAACGGTGGCAGTGCGGCCGATGCGGATCATTGGGCGGGGGAACTCATGAAAGGCTTCGAGTCGCGCCGCCCGCTAACCCAAGAGCAGCGTGCGGGTCTCCGCCCGGAGCTTGCCGAAAAGCTCCAGCAGGCCGCTCCTTGCATCCCACTCACCGGCTTTCCTGCGCTGCGCACCGCCGTGGCGAACGACATCGATCCGACACTGGAATTCGCCCAGCTTGTCATGGCGCTCGGCCGCCCAGGCAGCCTCTTTGTAGGGCTCTCCACCTCCGGCAACGCGGCCAATGTCTGCGCCGCCGCAGAGGTCGCGCGGGCGAAGGGACTCAAGGTTCTGGGCTTGACCGGTGAAAGCGGTGGCAAACTCGCACCTCTCTGCGACCTCTGCATCCGAGTCCCGGCCAAGCGCACGCTCGAGGTTCAGGAACTTCACCTTCCGATCTACCACACCATCTGCCTGCTTATCGAAGACGAATTTTTTGCAGCATGAGCCGATCAATTCTTCGCCCGCTCACCAAGGCCGCAAAACGCTTTGATGAGCATGGCGTAGACACGGATCCGAGGCACCTTCACGCCGGCCTTCAGCGCATCCCACGACGCATTTTTCATCAGGCCCAGCGTCTCTCTCGCAATCATCGCCGGCATCACGCTCGCCACTTGCAAACGCCGTGTGGTCAACATCGATGCATAACGAAAACCATCGCCGACCCATGCATCAGCGCGCTCGATCCAGCGGCGATGACACGCCATCAGCTCGTCGCGATTCAAAGAATCAGCCACCGGCAAATAACAACGACTTTGAGCAAGGTCCGCAGGCAGATCGCGCAGGATATTGATCAATTGCAAACCCTTGCCGTAATGCACCCCCAAGCGGATCATTTCATTTTCATCGGATGATGAAAAACGCTCGCCCATCGTGAGGTACCCAAGCTTGGTCCAAAACTCCCCCACGCACCCCGCCACTCTCCACGC
>JBEINR010000096.1:0-3701 GCA_040377995.1 Akkermansiaceae bacterium
GCTGAAAGCGCTGAAACTTTCCGGCAGGCCATCGCTCTTGGCGGCGGCGGCGCTCTCAAGCACCGGTGAATTCACGCTCGTGTTGATCGGCAAAGCCAGTGGCTTCCGTCCGCTCGAGCCGGCCACCGAACAAATGCTGCTCGTTTGCACCGCGCTCACGATGGCCGTCGTGCCGACGCTCATGCGAAGCGTGCCGCGCATCGCGAAATGGTTGGAAGGAAAGGGCCTGATGAGCGTCCGCCGCAGCGCGACGGAGCAATCCGCACCATCAGGTTTGATCAAAAAAATCAGCGATCATGCCGTCATTTGCGGTTACGGCCCGGTCGGTCGCGCTCTCAACGAAGCGCTCACACGTTGCGGTGTCGACACGCTGGTGATGGAGATGAATGCCGAAACCGTGCGACACTTGAAGGCACAGGGCCAGGCTGTGCTGTTTGCGGATGCGACCCATGTTGAGGCGCTCGACCTTGCGGGCATCGGCCGCGCGCGCCTCGTGGCCTTCACCTTTCCGGCGGTCAATGCCACCTGCGCGGCCGTGCCACTGGTGCGCGAGCGCAATCCCGATGTGCTGATCTTTGGTCGTGCAAAGTACCATGCCGAAGTCGAGCGCTTGCGCGAGCTTGGCGTGCGGGTGATCCATGACGAACGCGAAACCGCCGTGGCGATGGTGCAGGCCGCGGTTTCGACCTACGAACGAAACGACATCGATGCCGAACAAATCGTCCGCGATGTGGTGGATGAAAGAGCGTGAGCTCTGCGGTTTTTGATCGGTTTCCGGAAATTTTCCCTTCAGCATCCGCGCGTGGCCCTGCTTCTGGCGATCGAATCCTCCTGCGATGAAACCGCGGTCGCCATCGTGCGTGGCGAAGCAGGCGGCTGCGCGGAAATTCTCGCATCGGAAATTTCATCGCAGATTCCGCTGCATCGCGAGCATGGCGGCGTGGTGCCCGAGCTCGCATCGCGTAACCACTCGCTGCATGTGCGCGCGCTGGTCGAAGCGGCCCTTGCCAAAGCATGCGTCGCGGTCGATGAGGTTGATGCCTTCGCTGCCACCACCGGGCCCGGCCTCGCATCATCGCTGCTGATCGGCAGCACTGTCGCGAAGGGCATCGCCTGTGCGCTCGGTCGCCCATTTCTTGGGATCAATCACCTCGAAGGTCACCTTCTCTCGCCATTTCTTGATCGCAGTTCCGTAACGCCGCACTTGGCCTTGATCGTTTCCGGCGGTCACACGCTCTTGCTCGATGTCGAGCGCGCGGGCCATTACACGCGGCTTGGTGGCACGCGCGATGATGCGGCCGGTGAGGCATTCGACAAAGTGGGCAAGATGCTCGGGCTGCCATATCCGGGCGGTCCCGAAATCGAAAAGGAAGCGCGCAGCGGCAATCCTGCGGCCTTCGATGTCCCGCGGCCCATGCTGCACGATCCGCATCTCGATTTTTCATTCTCGGGACTCAAGACCGCCGTGCTTTACACCCTCGAACGCGGCATGGGGAGTGCCACTCGCGCCGACCTTGCCGCATCGTTTCAAGTGGCGGTGATCGAAATCCTGATCGGCAAAACTTTGCGCGCCGCACGCGAATCCGGTCGTGACGCGATCGCGTTGTCTGGCGGCGTGAGTCTCAACCGCGCGCTGCGCGAAGCCTTTGAAATTGCGTGCAAAAAGCAGGGGCTCGAGCTCTTGACCGCCGCACCGGCACTCTGCACCGACAACGCGGCAATGATTGCCTTCGCCGCGCTCTTGCGTTACTTTGAAGGAGAAAGCACCAGCCTTGAAGAAGATATCCATCCCAACCTCCCGCTCGTCTAAAGCTCACGCCAAGGACAAGCCCGCCGGCACCATGAAGTTCCGAACCTTGGTCTTCGATTTCGATGGCACCATCGCCGACACCCTTGGCGAGTCCCGCAGAATTTTCAACGAGCTCGCGCCCGACTACGGCATCCGCCAGGTCGACGAACACGAGGTCGAGAAACTCCGCCATCTTTCGCTCAAGCAATTGCTCGATCATCTCGATATCCCGAAACGCCGCGTGCCATCGCTCATCGCGCGCGGCACTTCGATCCTTCGCGGCAGCATCACCCGCCTCGAACTCATCCAAGGCATGTCGGAGGTGCTCACCGAGTTGCGCGTGCATGTCGAGTCCTTCGGCATCCTCACATCCAACACCCCGGAAAATGTCGACCTCTTCCTGCGGGGGCACGGCCTGCGCGAGATTTTCGATTTCATTTCCTCGACCTCCAAGCTCACCGGCAAGTCCAAGCATCTCAAGGCGATCCGCAAGACCTTCTCACTGCGCGCCGAAGAAATGCTCTATGTCGGCGACGAACTTCGCGATGTGAAGGCCTCGCAAAAGGCGGGCATCCCGATCGCCGCGGTCACTTGGGGATTCAACTCACGCGAGTCGCTCGCCGCCGAGAAGCCGGATTTCATCTTCGACCAACCGAAGGACTTCATGCGCCTGCTCAAGCCGCATTGAGCGCCCCGCGCCGCGCCTGAATGATTTGACAGGCGGCAGGTCGGGCGATCAGGCTTCCCGCCATGTCCGAGGATAAATCAGCACCCGAAAAATCCGAAGCCGGGGATGAGGTCAACGATGGTGCCACCGCCCATGCCAAGCCTTCGATGCCACCGACGATGGTGCTGGCATTCGTGATCATTGCGCTGCTCGGCGTGCTGATTGTGATGGGGCTGCGCGGTGGTTTCGGCAGAGGTTCGGCTGGCTCGTCGGATCTCACCCAACTTCAAGCCGAGGCGAATGCCATCCGCGGCCAGCTCAACCGCGAGCGCATGTCGATGGGCCTGCGCCCGCTTGAAAGCGGATCAGAGTCGGCGGAGGACATTGCCACTCGACTCAAGAAGGATGCCGACACGATGGCGGCGCTCGCGACGAGTCTCGAATCGATGCTCGGCGAAAAGGATGCGGCGATCAGCGCGAAAAATTCCGAGCTCCTGCGCTCTGAGCAGCTGCGCCAAAGCCTAGCGGCGGAAAGCTCGCGGCTTCAGGCCGAGTTGCAGCGCGCCTTGGTTGCCAGCTCCGAAGTCGATCGCCTGCGTCGTGAGTTCGATGCGCTGAAGTCGCAACGCGACGCCTTGAGTGCGGAGCTTGCGGCACAGGGTGGCAGTGTTTCAGCGGATGAGTTCGCCGACTTTCAACGCCGTCTCGACGAAGCCGTGCGCGCTAAAGATTTTTTCGAAAACCGCGTGAAAGAACTCGAGGCCGAGCTTGCAAAAGCACGGCTTTTTGCGAGCTCCGAAAGCGAACTCTTGCCGGCCGCCGTCGAGTTGTTTCGCAACTTGCGCGAGTTGGAAAATCGTCCGGATTCGGACCTCACCAGCGCCTACAGCGGTCTCGGCGTGAAGCTCGGCGCGAATGTTTTGCACACGCTCACATTTCCCACCGGCTCAAGCGGCCTCACTCCGGCTGACGAGGAAATCATCGCACGCCTCGGCGAGGAGATCCCCGATGGCGACCTGATGCTGGTGATCGGCTATGCGTCGGAAACCGGCAATGTCGATAGCAACCGCACGCTTTCCTCGGACCGTGCCACGGCGGTTGCGCAAAAATTTTCCAGCATCAAGCGCCCGGGTCAACTGGTGCAAGCGGTCTACCTCGGCCAGACCGATCGCTTCAGCAGCCGCATCCCGGAACGCAACCAGCTTTGTGAAATTTGGCGCATCCGCAAAAAGTGAGACGCGGCCA
>JBEINR010000056.1:0-5444 GCA_040377995.1 Akkermansiaceae bacterium
CGATGCTCGGCCTCACCGCCAACAGCCTCGCACGCCAAGCGGAAAACCCACCCAACAACCTCGAGCTGATCTGGCCGGGCAAACGCTGAGGACTCAAGCCAAACCGTCGCGCGGAAATCTCGCCTCTTCACCGTTGCTGGATCATCCTGATCCAGGCCGTCCTTGGAGCGTCCCGCTCCAAGTTCTGAAGCGCCAAAGAATCCGCAACTTCTTCCCGCTCTTTCCTCACTTGAAACTGTATAATTGAAACTTGAAACGCCTCCCCCCTTCGGTTGACTCCAACGCCTGCCTCGACTAATCATGGCGGAGACATGGTTGATCAAATCCCTAAAATCATTGCCGCCATCACGCTCCTCTGCATCGGCCACGCCGAGGCACAGCTCGCGGCATCACTGAAGATTACCAAAAAACAATACCTCGCCGGCGAACAGGTCCTGGCCGTGGTCACCATCACCAACCATGCCGGACGCGAGCTGGTATTCCAAAGCGATGGCCGCTTCCAGTGGCTCGACTTCTCCATCAAAAACAGCAACGGCACCACCGTGAACCCAAGAGGTCGCAAAATTTTCGGCCCGATGAAAATTGGCGCCGGCCAAACGCTCGCCCGCGAGGTCGACCTCACCCAACATTTCCAACTCACCGAACCAGGAAACTTTTCCGCCGTCGCCGTGATCCACCCACCCGGCAGCACCACCGAAGGCACTTCAACCAACCGCGTATTCTTCAGCCAATCGCCAGGGCGCCCTTACTGGACGCAAAAAGTCGGTATCCCAGGAAGAGCTGACCAAACCCGCGAGTTTCGTATCCTCAACTTCAGCGGTGATACAAAGTCCCAACTCTACGCCCAAGTCCTCGACGGCCGCACCGGCGAATCAGTCCGCACCTTCCTGCTCGGCGACACGCTCATGCTGCGCAAGCCCAGTGCCACCATCGACCGCAAACAGCACCTGCATGTGATGTTTCTCACCACCCCCACGATGTGGGCCCACTACGAAATCGACACCGATGGACGCGTCGCAAGTCGCCAAATCCACCAGCGCGGAGCGATCGGCGACCCGCAACTCATCACCATGGGCGATGGCAGCGTCCGCGTCGGCAACTCCATTCCCTACGACCTCAAAGCCGCCGCCGAGGCCCGCAAAAAAACTCGCAAAGCCTCGGATCGACCGGCCGGGACTTATTGAAATCTACCGAAATTTTCAAAAAACCCGTAAATTCTGGCGTTTGGGCTAATCTGGGACATTATAGGCTTTACAAATATTTGATATTGTTAATTTTTCCTAATTATCAGATCTACATAACATTCTCATGAAAAATTTGCACCGCCTCATTTTCCTCGCCTTGCTGGCTTTCGGCATCAGCGGACTCTACGCCGCCGACTTCCGCACGGTCATCATCGATGCCGGTCACGGCGGTCACGACCTCGGCGGCCAATGGGGCCGCGTCTACGAAAAGCACCTTGCTCTCGACACCGCCACACGGCTTGAAAAACAACTCAAGCGCATGGGCTACCGCACGGTCATGACCCGCCGCGGAGACTACTTTCTCACCCTGCCCCAGCGCTGCCAAATCGCCAACCGCTATCGCGACGCGATCTTCGTAAGCGTGCACTTCAACTACACCTGGAAGCAGGATGTGAGTGGCCTCGAAACCTTTTACTTCAACAGCGAAGGGCAAAAAATCGCCAACGAAGTGCAGAACCGCCTGATCCGCTACACGCGGTCTGTCGATCGCAACGAAAAATTCGCCCGCTTCTATGTGATCCGCAACACGAACATGCCTTCGATCCTCGTCGAAGGTGGCTTCGTCAGCAACGAGGCGGAACGCAATCGCATGAAGTCGGCACGCTTCCGCGAGGCACTCGCCCGCGCGATCGCCGATGGCATCCAACGCTACGATCGCGAGAGCTGATCGCCCCACCCCACCTACGGGGTTTTCACGCTTTTGAAACTGCATGCCCGCACAGCATGCGGTAGCATCATCCTCATGGCGGCAGTCACCGTACAGGAAATGCGCGATGCCGAAACACGCGCGATGGCATCAGGTCTGACCGAAGAGGAAATTCTCAATCTCGCCGGCGAACAACTTGGCCATGCCCTGGCGAAATTTTTTCCCATGCCCGGCAGCGCCATCGCCTACCTCGGCAAAGGCCACAACGCAGGCGATGCCTTGGTCGCACTTAGGATTCTGCGCGACTCATACGGCTGGAAAATCTCAACCCGCGCGGCCTACCCGATCGATGCCTGCGCTCCGCTCACGCAGAAAAAATGGAGCGAACTCGGCAACGCCGAAAATTTATCCGCCACACCCGATTGGCAAAATTGCCATCGACCCTTGCTTCTGTTAGATGGCCTGCTCGGCATCGGCGCCCAAGGCCCGATGCGCGAACCGCTGCTCGCCATGGCCCAAGAAATGCGTTGGCTGCGCGAAAATGCCGGTGCCCGCATCGCCGCTGTCGATCTACCCTCGGGCATCGATGCCGATAGCGGCACAGCCACGCCCGGCACGGTCACCGCCGACCTCACGCTGATGATCGGACTCGCGAAACGCGGCCTGCTGATGTCTCACGCGGCGACTCACACGGGCGCTCTGTCGCTAGTTCCGGTCGATTGCCTCAAGCACCCTCACCCGACCGACATCGAACTCATTTGCCCGCAAACACTGCACTTCGGGAAATCACCCCGACCCTTCGATTTCCACAAAGGCATGGCCGGCAGAGTCGCAATTCTTGCCGGCTCGACAAACTACCCCGGCGCCGCCGTTCTTGCTGCCATCGGCGCACTGCGTGGCGGCGCGGGACTCATCACGCTTCACACCCCCAAGGATGCCGCACCGCTCATCGCCCCACGCTGCCCGCCAGAAATCATCATTCGCCCCTACTCGTCACCGCTTGAAGTCCTCGAGACCCGCTTCGACTCGCTCGTGATCGGTTGCGGCATCGGCCATCCGGATCAACACATCGGAGCTGAGATCATCCGCCTCATCGCCGAAACCCGCGTGCCCACCGTCATCGATGCCGACGCGCTCAACTTCATCGCCGCAAACTCACAAACCCACATCCTCAACGAGCGCCACCTGCTCACACCCCACCCGGGAGAATTTGCCCGACTCTTCCCCGAGCTCGCAAAAACTTCACGTGAAACGGCGGTCTCAAGCTTCATCGAAAACTCCAAAGCCACCCTGCTTCTCAAAGGCTCACGCAGCCTCATCGCGCAGCGCGGCCACCCGATCATTGCCAACTCCACCGGCACCCCCGGCATGGCGACCGGCGGTCAAGGCGACCTGCTCTCCGGCGTCATCGGCGCCCAGCTCGCCGCCGGCCACACGCCCATCGAATCCGCCGCCCTCGGCGCATGGCTCTGCGGCCGAGCCTCCGAAATCGCCATCCACTCACACTCACAGTCCGAGCAATCCCTCAGCCCCAGCGACACGGCAAACCATCTCGGCCACGCCTTCATCGACTGGCATGGCTCGCAGCGTTGATCTGCTCTCTCCTAAAGAAAAAACCAGTGACCCGTTGCCGGGCCACTGGTCCACAAAACACAATGAATAACCAGTAAATCAGTTGACCGCAACCGCCGAGGATCCGGTCTCACCGGTACGGATACGGATGGCTTGCTCGACCGATGACACAAAGACTTTGCCGTCGCCGATCTTTCCGGTGTTCGCACTCTTGACGATCACCGAGGCAACACTTTCCGCCAGGGAGTCGTCGACCACGATTTCGATTTTCACCTTCGGCAGAAAGTCGACGGTGTACTCGGAACCGCGATAAATTTCCGTGTGGCCTTTCTGGCGACCGAAGCCCTTGACTTCGGTCACGGTCATGCCTTGCACACCCACCTCAGCGAGTGCTTCCTTAACTTCTTCGAGCTTGAACGGTTTGATGATCGCTTCGATTTTTTTCATAATTGGGTGGATTGGTAAATGTGAATAAGCACGGAGCGTGCCAACTTTTTCCAGAAAGGACCTTTTGTCTGTGCGAGGAAAATAGCTTTAAGGGCTGGAAATGACGAGTGGAAAAACCCGTAACCCGCGGAAAACCGTATAAAATGCTGATTTCTGCGGTCAAGACATCCTCCCGACTCACTGCCGCTGCCTCAGCAAATCGCGAATCTCAGTGAGCAGCTTTTCCTGGGCACTCACCTCGACCGGAGCCGCCTCGGCCGCCGCTTCCGCCTGTTTTTCGGTCAAGGCCTTGGCCTTGTTGATGGCCTTGACGACCAAAAACATGACAAACGCGACGATCACGAAGTTGATGGTGATGGTGACAAAATTTCCGTACGCGAGCACCGCCGCCTGTTTCTTGGCTTCGGCAAGGCTCGTCGCGGTGACGCTAGAAGAGAGGGCCACAAACTTGTTGCTGAAGTCGACCCCACCCGAAATCCGCCCAACCAAGGGCATGATCAGATCCTCGATGAACGAGCTGGAGAGCTTGGTGAATGCCGCGCCCATGACAAAGGCCACGGCCATGTCGATGAGGTTGCCCTTGAGTGCAAATTCCCTGAATTCCTTAAACATGATGTAATGGTGTTGGCGTGAAACAAACTCAAGCCAAGACCATCCACCCGGCCAAGCCTTTTCTAAACCTGCCTCTTGCCTCTTGAATCACGAATCTGTTTGATGAAAGGCACAAAGCGCTTCAATGGCTCGCAAATCTCCAGATCGCCCCAGCTCCGCCCGCGAACTCCTCTTCGGCGACCTCTGGGAATTCGACCCCGCACCCGAATCCGCGCCCAGCCACATCGAGCCACACTACGGGCTCTTCATCAACGGACGCTTCGTCGCCGCGAAGTCACGCCGGCGCTTTGATTCGATCTCACCCCGCAATGGCACAAAGCTCGCCGAAATTTCCGAAGCCAAGGCCGCCGATGTCGATGCGGCCTATCAAGCTGCCGTCAAAGCCTTCAAGTCGTGGAGCAAAATCCCCGGCCGCGACCGCTCGAAATTCCTCTTCCGCATCGCCCGACTCCTCCAAGACCGCGCCCGCGAATTCGCCGTCGCCGAAACACTCGACGGAGGCAAACCGATCCGCGAGTCACGCGACTTCGACCTGCCGATGGCGGCCGCGCACTTTTTCTATCACGCCGGCTGGGCCGACAAACTTGATCATGTCGCCCCCGGTCGCAGGCTCGCGCCACTCGGCGTCGTCGGCCAAGTGATCCCATGGAATTTTCCGCTTCTCATGCTGGCATGGAAAATCGCGCCAGCCCTCGCCATCGGCAACACAGTGGTGATCAAGCCCGCCGAAACCACCTCCATCACCGCGCTGAAGTTCGTCAACTCCATCGCCGAGTTCCACGGCGCCGCCGTGCTCGCCTCGGCCGCCAGCGGCGACACCAGCTTCAGCGAATGGGAGATGGACGTGACCTTCAAAGGTGGCGCTCGCTACAAGCTCGCCCAGGTTGCCGTGCGCACCTGGAAAGATGGCCAGGTCGTCCGCG
>JBEINR010000172.1:0-2237 GCA_040377995.1 Akkermansiaceae bacterium
AGCTTGAGGCCGACCTCGCGCGCGCCACCCGCGCGGAACGGATCAACATCCTCGCTCCGATCCCTGGCAAGGACACGGTCGGCATCGAAATTGCCAACAGCCAGAAGATCGCCGTGCCGCTGCGCGAGTTGTTGCACGATCCGGAGTTTCGCTCGGCGAAGAAGAAAATCCCGCTTGCGCTCGGCAAGGATGTCTATGGCCGCGCAGTCATCGGCGATTTGGCGGCGATGCCGCACTTGCTCGTCGCGGGCGCGACCGGCTCGGGTAAGTCGGTGTGCATCAACTCGATCATTGCCTCGATGCTTTTCAAATTCGGCCCCGACGAACTTCGCTTCATCATGGTCGACCCGAAGGTGGTCGAAATGCAGATGTACAACCGCCTCCCGCACCTCGTCGTGCCGGTGGTGACCGATCCGAAAAAAACCGTCGCTGCCCTCAAGTGGGTGGTGAACGAAATGGAAAAACGCTACCGGATTTTTGCCAAGGAAGGGGTCCGCAATTTCGATGGATTCAACAACCGCGTGCGGCCGGACAAATCGGCGCCGGTTGAGCAGGAACTGCAATTTGATGCGGAGGAAGAGGAGGAAGAAGTCGACGAGGAGGCAATCGAGGAAATTGCCTCGGCGCTCGAGTCTGGCGACCTGATGCCCGAGGAGGATGAAGAGGAAATGGAGATCGAAGAGGAGAAAATTCCCGACCGTTTTCCATACATCGTGGTGCTCATCGACGAGTTGGCCGACCTCATGCAGACTGCCCCGGCGGACGTCGAAATGTGCATCGCGCGCATCGCGCAAAAGGCCCGCGCGGCCGGCATTCATTTGATCATTGCGACGCAAACACCGCGCGCGGATGTGGTCACGGGCATCATCAAGGCGAACATTCCCTCGCGCATCGCGTTCCAGGTTTCATCGCAGCTCGACTCGCGCGTGATCCTCGATACGAAGGGCGCGGAGAAACTCGTCGGCAAGGGCGACATGCTTTACCTGCCACCCGGCTCGGCCAAGCTCGAGCGCTCGCAGGGGGCTTTCGTCACCGATGCCGAAGTCGAACGCATCATCGATCACTGCGCGGCGCAGGGTGCGCCGAAGTTTGAGACCGACATCCAGGCATCGATCAACAGCGCTGACAATGAGGATGAAGAGGAAGTCTCGGACGCCGATGAGGAATTGATCATGAAGTGCATCGAGGTCGTGCGGCAGGAGCAGAAGGCCAGCACCTCGCTTCTTCAGCGCCGCCTGCGTCTCGGCTATACGCGCGCGGCGCGGATGGTCGACATCCTCGAACAACGCGGCATCGTCGGACCGGGCGAGGGGGCCAAGCCCCGCGAGGTCTACCTGAAATGACCTGCCACGCGCTGGGTTTGGCGAAAATCCGCCATCCTGTCATTTTCGTGTTGTCAAAATCCAGTGACCCCACTTAAATTCCCGCCCGCCCGCAAGGGAGTGTATGGCTCGATAGCTCAGTTGGTAGAGCAGCGGATTGAAAATCCGCGTGTCGCTGGTTCGATCCCGGCTCGAGCCACCACCTTTCCCTAAAGTTCCTGCAAATTTCCCCGCAGTGTGAATGTTTCCCCAAGGGTTCCCTGGCTCACCAATGCGTCGCGGCGCTCGCGTTATCTGATCGGTGTTTCCGGTGGCGCGGATTCGGTCGCAATGCTTCACCTTTTGGTTGATGCGGGATTTCAAAATTTGGTCGTCTGCCATCTCGACCATCAACTGCGCGGCAAAGCCTCTGGCGCCGATGCGCGTTTTGTCGAAAAACTTGCCGAAAAACTCGGGCTGACCTGTGAGATCGGCCGCAGCGACATCCGCCAGCTAATGAAGGAAAGGGGCGAGTCGATGGAGACCTCCGCGCGTCATGCAAGGCATGCTTTTTTCGCCGACTGCGCCAAAAGGCATCGCTGCCGCAAGGTGCTGCTGGCGCATCATGCGGATGACCAGGCGGAGACGGTGCTGTGGAATTTGCTGCGCGGATCGCACGGGCTCAAGGGCATGCGCGAGGTGCAAAAGATCGTGTTGCCCGACCGCAGCTCGCTCGAATTGCACCGGCCCTTGCTCGCGCTGCGTCATGCCGAGTTGGTGGGGTGGTTGCAAGAGCGCGGACATGCTTGGCGCGAAGACGCGAGCAACAGCGAACCGGTCGCGGTGCGCAATCGCCTGCGAAGCCAGGTGTTTCCATTGATGAATGACATCTCCGGCCGCGATGCGGTTGCGGCATTGGTCCGCGCGGCGGCGGAT
>JBEINR010000094.1:0-3711 GCA_040377995.1 Akkermansiaceae bacterium
CAACTCACCGAGAAAGTCAAACTCCATGCCCGCGTCGAAAACGCCTTCGATGCCGACTACGAGTTGTCCAACTTTTACGGCGACCCGATCAAAGGCGCTGGCGCCGGAGTTTATGCCGGTGTGACGGTCGATTGGTGATTCACCCTTTGTCGCGGCAGGTGCTTCGGGTGCCTGCTGCGGCATTCATTTTGAAAGCGGGTTCCACACCTTGGTGAAACCGAAGTCCCTGAAGTCTTTCACATTCAAGGTCGCAAATTGGTTCACTCCAAATGCAAGGAGGCTCAGGGCGATTCTGGAATCATAGATGCGCCTTCGTGCGAAATTTCGCGAGGCGGCCATCTCCCAAAGACGGTCGTGAAGCTCGCGGCTGCGTGGCGGGAATCCCACCGTCTGCCAAAGCGGGTGTTGCCGGTAGGCTCCAATGACCTCGGCAGCCTCAGCGGCACCGAGCGGCCGCTCAAGCACTGCAGGATTGCGCAGCAGCAAATAAAATTCAGCCAACACAAATTCGCTGAGAGCCACATCCTCGCGGGTCGAAATTTTTTCCAAAAAAGCGCGCGCCGCACGATGATGGGGCGACGCGGTGCTGAAGGAATAAAGCAGCAAATTGGAATCCACCGAGATCATGGCTCGTGCAGGCGCGGTTCGGAATCATCCATCGCCGCCTCGCGCAGTTGGCGGGGCGTGAGGCCTTTCCAACCGACACGCGACGAGACCGGTGCTTTCCAGCCCTTCGTGGCTGGGGCCTTTGCATCATACACCTCCAATAGCATCTCCGCACCGCGACGGAAGGTCTCCGCCAGCGACCACTCCCGCGCCTTGGCAAAGGAGCGGAGCTCGCGAAACAGTTCGTCTGGAACCTGAATTTGGGTCTTGGTCATGACATCAATTTACATGATCCATCAATTTGATGTCAAATCGGAAATCCGCCCGCACCGCGCCTCACTGCAAATTCCTCTCGCTCACCTGCGAGTTGAGCGTGCAGAAATCGTAGAGCCAGCCGATGCCAATCAGGCCGCCGGTCAGGAGCCAGATGATGCCGGTGCCGATTTTGCCGAGATAAAACCGGTGCAGACCGAAAAAGCCGAGAAAGGTCAGCAGGATCCACGTGACGGAAAAATCATACCTGCCCGCCACAAAGCGCCGGTCGGCCGCGCGATCCATGCTCGGGATCAGGAACAAATCGATCAGCCAGCCGATGCCGAGCAGGCCAAGCGTGCAGAACCAGATGATGCCCGTGATCGGCTTGCCGTAATAAAAGCGGTGCGCGCCGGTGAAGCCGAAGATCCACAACAGGTAGCCGATCGTCTTGCTGTGCGTGTCGTTGAGGGGGGATTGCATGGAATCAAGATGAGGCAAATTCGAAGGTGTGGCCAATGAAAACAGCAACGCGCGTCCGTGTGGGCCGGTAAGCCCCCTGCCATTTACGCCAACGCGGTGGCCTATTTGTGCAGGATTTCACTTCACTGCCGGGCGATTGGGGCTTAAACACTCCCCGTCATGCCCGTTTCATCAACTCGCCCTGGAAAGCTGATGGCCGCTAACCGCGGAGAAATCGCGATCCGCATTTTCCGCGCTGCCAACGAACTTGGTCTGCGCACAGTCTCGATTTTCGCCGAAGAGGACCGCTTTTCGATTCACCGCTTCAAGGCCGACGAGGCATACCAGCTCGATTCGTCGAAGGGCCCTGTCGGCGCTTACCTCGATGTCGAGGGCATCGTCGCGCTCGCCAAGCAGAAGGGCGTGACGATGATTCATCCGGGCTATGGATTCCTTTCGGAAAACGCGCAGTTTGCAAGGGCTTGTGCGCGCGAGGGCATCACCTTCATTGGTCCATCGCCGGAGTTGCTGGAAAACATGGGCGACAAGACCGCTGCGCGGACGCTGGCGCATCGCTACAAGGTGCCAACGCTGCCCGGCACCGAGGAGCCGATCACCGATCCCGATGAGGCACTCAAGGCGGCTCACGAAATTGGTTTTCCGTTGATCATCAAAGCTGCCTTTGGCGGTGGTGGTCGTGGCATGCGGGTGGTGGAAAAACCATCGCTGTTGCCGGGCCTTCTGAGTGAGGCGCAAAACGAGGCGCTCAACGCGTTTGGCAATCCGGCAGTTTTCCTCGAGCGCTACATTTCCCGCGCCAAACACATTGAGGTTCAGATCCTCGGGGACCAACACGGCAATGTCGTACACCTCCACGAGCGCGATTGCTCGGTGCAGCGCCGTTATCAAAAAGTCGTCGAGGTCGCGCCGGCGATGAACTTGGATCCGAAGGTACGCAAGGAGCTTTGCGACGCTGCGGTGAATCTTGCCAAAGGCATTGGCTACAACAATGCGGGCACCGTTGAGTTCCTCTACGACATGGACAAGAACGACTGGTTCTTCATCGAGATGAACCCGCGCATCCAGGTCGAGCACACCGTCACCGAATGCGTCACCGGCATCGACCTTGTGCGTTCGCAAATTCTCATCGCCGGCGGCGAATCGCTTTTCGGTCCCGAGGTGGCCATCCCGCCGCAGGATGAGATTCCGTGCAATGGCTTCGCGATCCAATGCCGCGTCACCACCGAGGATCCTGAGAAAAATTTCGCGCCCGACTACGGCCGCATTCTCAACTACCGCTCGGCCGCCGGTTTTGGCATTCGCCTCGATGCTGCTTCGGGCGACGCCGGCTCGGTGGTCACGCCATTCTACGACTCGATGCTGGTAAAGGTCACTGCGATGGGCCGCGATTTCCCTATGGCCTGCCAGCGCATGGACCGCGCGCTGCGCGAGTTTCGCATCCGCGGTGTGAAGACCAACATTCCGTTTTTGGAAAATGTCATTGCGGATGAAACCTTCCGCAGCGGTCAGGCCCACACCAAGCTCATCGATACCAAGACCGAGCTGTTCCGTTTCCGCCCGCGCCGCGACCGCGCGACACGCACGCTGTCGTACCTTTCCGACATCACCATCAACGGCAACGCCACCGCCAAGGGTTGGAAGCCCGCCGCGGCACTGCCCAAGGCGAATGTGCCCGACTCGCTGGTGATCGAGCATCACGCGGTGGTGCCGAAGGGCAGCCGCGATTTGCTGCTCGAGCTTGGTCCCGAGAAATTTGCGCAGTGGATTCTTGCCGAGAAACGCCTGCTCATCACCGACACGACGCTGCGCGACGCTCACCAATCGCTCATTGCCACCCGCATGCGGTCCTACGACATGCTGCGTGTCGCCGAGGCGATCGCTCACCGCGTACCGCAACTATTCTCATTGGAAATGTGGGGCGGCGCGACCTTCGACACGGCCATGCGTTTCCTCAGCGAGTGCCCGTGGGACCGCCTGCGTCGCTTGCGCGAAAAAATTCCGAACATCTGTTTCCAGATGCTCTTCCGCGGATCCAACGCGGTCGGCTATTCAAATTACCCGGACAATGTCGTCGCCGGCTTCGTCAAGCATGCGGCGGATTCGGGCATGGACATCTTCCGCATCTTCGATTCGCTCAATTACCTGCCCAACATGCAGGTCGCGATGGAGGCCACGCGCGAGCACGGCAAGGTTCTTTGCGAGGCTGCAATTTGCTACACCGGCGACATCAACGACGAGAAGCGCGACAAGTATTCGCTCAAGTATTACATCGCCAAGGCCAAGGAGGTCGAGCGCATGGGCGCGCACATTCTCGCGATCAAGGACATGGCCGGCCTTTGCAAACCGATGGCCGCGGAAAAACTTGTCGCC
>JBEINR010000212.1:0-1776 GCA_040377995.1 Akkermansiaceae bacterium
AGGCCAGGCTGTCGGTCGGTACATTCGGATCGAGCGAAACGCGGTGCTGCACGGTTGGGTTTGCCGTCAGCATTTGGTCATCGTCCCAGAGCCAGTCGCCATGGTACGATGGAGAGTAAACCCACAGGCTTGCAAGGACGATGAATGCGGCTTGGAAGATTCGGATTCGCAAGCGATCGATGCAGCCGAGGCCCGAGACCTGTTGTGGCAGTTGCGGCGAAGTTGCAACATCGCCCTGAGTCTCGACAGCGGCCTTCTCTGTCTGGATATCGCTTTTTTGCTTCATCAGCCTTCCTTGCCGCAGCACTGCTTGAATTTTTTGCCGGATCCGCAGGGGCAGGGGGCGTTTCTGCCGGTGGTTTCGATGGCGAAACTGGGTTTGCGTTTGGGCAGGTTGATTTTGAGAGCGGGGGCTTCGTCGGAGTCGGTGCCGGGGACCCTGCTTGAGTTGCCGGTGACGGCGATGTTGCTTTTGGTGAGGTTTTCCTCGCCGCCTTGGAGTTGTTGCGGCTGGCTGTGGAGTTGCTTGAGGAAAGCCTCGAGGTTGGCGGCCGAGCGGAAGAGGTTTTGCAGGGCCTCGCGCTTGATCGAATCCATGAGCGTGACGAAGAGTTCGTAAGCTTCGTTTTTGTATTCGATGAGCGGATCCTTCTGGCCTTGGGCGCGGAGGCCGACGCCTTCGCGAAGGGCATCCATGTTGTAGAGGTGTTCCTGCCATTGCTTGTCGATGGCGGCGAGCACCATGCGGCGTTCTTCTTGGTCGAGGACTTCGGCGGGAAGTGAGCCGACGCGGGTTTCGTAGGCTTCGCCGACTTTTGCGACGAGGATCTCGGTGATGGATGATGCGTCGGTGGCCGAGGCAAAATCGTCGGCGCTGACACCGAGTGGCAGGGTGCTGTTGACCTGTTGGGCGAGGCTCGCGAGGTCGGGTTCGCCTTCCTGATCGGCGAGGAAATTGGTGACGAAGGACGGGATGGTCTCGTTGATGATTTCGTTGACGAGATCGCGCGGGACTTCGGTGGTAAGGACCTCGTTGCGATAGCCGTAGACGACCTCGCGTTGCATGTTCATCACATCGTCGAAATCGAGCACGCGTTTGCGCCAGGTGTAGTTGCGTTGTTCGACGCGTTTCTGGGCGGTCTCGACCGACTTGTTGAGCCACGAGTGTTCGAGCGCTTCGCCTTCCTTCATGCCAAAGCGTTCCATCATCGCGGTCATGCGGTCGGCGGCGGCGAAGTTGCGCATGAGGTCATCCTCGAACGCGATGAAGAACTGCGAGCGTCCGGGGTCGCCTTGGCGGGCGCAGCGGCCGCGGAGTTGTCGGTCGGTGCGGCGGGATTCGTGGCGTTCGGTGCCGATCACGAAGAGGCCGCCGAGTTCGGCGACGCCGGGTGCGAGTTTGATGTCGGTGCCGCGGCCGGCCATGTTGGTGGAAACGGTCACCGCGCCGGTGTGGCCTGCGCGGGAAACGATTTCCGCTTCCTGTTCGTGGAACTTTGCGTTGAGGACCGAGTGGGGGATCTTGGCGCGCTTGAGCATGCGCGAGAGGGTTTCGGAGGAGTCCACCGAGGCCGTGCCGACAAGGCAGGGTTGGCCGATCGCGTGGGCTTCCTCGATTTTTGCGATCACCGCGTTGAACTTTTCGCGGCGGGTCTTGAAGACCTGGTCGTTTTCGTCGACGCGGTTGTTCGGGCGGTTGGTTGGGATGGGCAGGACATCGAGGCGATAGATGTCGTGGAACTCGGCGGCTTCGGTTTCGGCGGTGCCGGTCATGCC